>JAABSS010000178.1 GCA_011390235.1 Desulfotignum sp. | reverse complement strand
AACCGGGCCGGGGAACGACGGCCCTGGCATCATGGGGGTGGGGGGGGGCATTTCCATGAGCAGCTCTTCCAGGTTGAAAAAAAATACGGATGGGTATAGATAGGCATATCCAACAATAATGCTGGAAAAAGGATATGAAAAAACCCATTTACCGTCCGCCGCTGCTGCTTGGCAACGGACATATCCAGACCATTTTCCCGGTGCTGTTCCGGACCGTTCAGGATGTGACCTATACCCGGGAGCGGATATCCACCTGGGATAACGATTTCCTTGATCTGGACTGGTCCTGTCAGGGGTCGGACCGGCTGGCCGTGATTTCCCATGGCCTGGAGGGGAATACCGGCCGAAACTACGTCAAGGGTATGGTCCGGGCGGTGAACCTGGCCGGATGGGATGCACTGGCCTGGAATTACCGGGGGTGCAGCGGAGAACCCAACCGTCAGCTGCGCTCCTACCACAACGGGGCCACAGACGATCTGGACTGGGTGATCCGGCATGCGGCTGAATCCCGGTCCTATGACCAGATTGCCCTGATCGGGTTCAGCCTGGGGGGCAACCTGACCCTGGTTTACCTGGGCCGGGATACGGTCCATCCGAACGTGTCAAAAGCCGTGGTCTTTTCCGTGCCCTGCGATCTGGCAGCCAGTGCCCGAAAACTGGCCCGGCCGGTCAACACCATTTACATGAGGCGGTTCCTGAAAGATCTCCACCATAAAATTAAAGAGAAAGGCAAACGGCTCAGCCACCCGCTCCTGGATGATACCGGATATGAAAAAATAAAAGACTTCAAGGGGTTTGACGACCGGTACACCGCGCCGATGCATGGGTTTAAAGACGCCGAAGATTACTGGCATTCCTGTTCAAGTCTTCAGTTCATCGAGTCCATACAGCATCCCTGCCTGATCATCAATGCCGTGAACGATCCGTTTCTGACCAGAGAATGCTTTCCCGTGGCCCAGGCGGAAAACAACCCTTTTGTCACACTGAAAACCCCTGCATCCGGCGGACATGTGGGATTTATCGACTTCAACCACGGCGGCCGATACTGGTCCGAAATCCAGGCCGCAGAATTTTTGTGTTCTTTTAAGGTATTGTGATATAACCGTATTCAATGATACTGTCGAAAAGAACGCCCGGCCGGATAAAAAAAGAAAACCGATACAATATTCTGTATGACTGTTGACCGAATTGAAAATATCAACGGCGCCGTTGTCCAACATGGCACTTTAAGCGACAGGGCCTATCTGATGCATTATGACGGGGCCCGGCCGCAAAGCACAGCGGACAGGCTTGACAAACTGGCTCAAGCGAATGGATACGGCAAAATTATTGCAAAGGTGCCGGAATCAGCCGCCCGGGAATTTATTGACCAGGGGTTTCAGCAGGAAGCAGCGATCCCGGGTTTTTACAAGGGCGCGGAAACCGCTCTGTTTTTGGTCCGGTATCAAAATCTGTCCCGGGCCTGTGACAGGAACAGAAGAAAAATTCATGAGATTCTGACCCTTGCCCGAAAGCACGCCGGCAAAGGGTCTATCATACGGTATGATTCAGGTGCCGTCATCCGCAGGTGCGGGCCTGATGATGCAGAAAACATGAGCCGGATCTACCAGGCCGTCTTTCCCACCTATCCTTTTCCCATCACCAGCCCGCAGTATCTTATTAAAACCATGCAGAGCCATGTTGCCTATTTTGGGGCAGAATATGATCACCGCCTGGCAGCGCTGGCTTCATCAGAAATGGACTCTGACAATCAGACTGTTGAAATGACCGATTTTGCCACCCTGCGGCAATACAGAGGCCGCAGCCTTTCTGTGGTGCTTCTCAAGAAGATGGAATCAGTCATGCAGACCCAGGGCATGAAAACAGCGTATACCATAGCAAGGGCCGTTTCTGCAGGGATGAACATCACCTTTGCCAGAGCAGGGTATATCTACAGCGGCACGCTTGTTAACAACACCAATATCAGCGGAAATATCGAAAGCATGAATGTATGGTACAAGACATTGTGATGCTGTGTGTCAAAAATTTTTTTTGTTGAATAAATCCATGATGATTGATATGGGTTGAGGACTGGGTGAATTATTTTGAAAATTCAGCAACCTAAAATTTCGCATTACATTTTACAGGCAAGGAGGAGAAAAAATGAAAAAAGGATTGTTTTTAATCGTTTTAATGGTGACTGTGTTCACCACTCAATCACTGTTTGCAGGAGATATCCAGAAAATCCGGGTCGGCACGGAAGGGGCGTATCCTCCGTTTAACTATATTGACAAGGATGGAAACCTCCAGGGGTTTGATATCGATATTACCAATGCATTGTGCGAAGCTGCCGGTGTTGAATGCGAACTGATTACCCAGGACTGGGATGGCATTATTCCAGGCCTTATCGCCAAAAAATACGACTGCATTATTGCATCGATGTCAATGACGCCTGAGCGCGAAAAAAAGGTGGATTTTACAAACAAATACTATCAGACCCCGGCAAAATTCGTTGCGAAAAAAGGATCCGGGTACGAGATCTCTGCTGAAGGGTTAAAGGGTAAAAACGTGGGTGTCCAGCGGGCAACCGTGCATGAAAACTTTGTAAGGGACAAGTTTGGTGATTCCGTGAACATAAAAGCGTATGCCACCCAGGATGAAGCAAACATGGATCTTACGTCCGGAAGAATTGATCTTGTGATTGCTGATTCTGTCGTGCTTTTAGGTGGATTCCTTGAAACGGATGCCGGCGAGGATTATGAATTTGTAGGACCCGGATTCACTCAGGAAAAATGGTTTGGCAAAGGCATCGGCATTGCCGTAAGAAAAGGGGACACAGCGCTTGTTGAACTGTTGAATAACGCCATAGACGAGATCCGTGCAAACGGCGTGTACAAAGAAATCAATGATAAATATTTTGATTTTGATGTGTATGGT
This sequence comes from Desulfotignum sp., assembly GCA_011390235.1. The sequence continues at coordinate 703 of JAABSS010000178.1, read as the reverse complement.
GACTAAGCGTCATGCCTGTGTCTTGATAAGGAGGGGGCGTGGGTGATTCAAGCAAAATTGCATTAAAAGCCGAAGATATCCATAAAAGCTTTGGAACGCTCGAGGTGCTGAAAGGGATTTCCATAGAAGCCCATAAAGGGGACGTGATCTCTATAATAGGATCGTCAGGGTCCGGGAAAAGTACTTTTTTAAGGTGTATGAACCTGCTTGAATCCCCCTCTTCAGGAAACATCTATGTTGGCAATGAACTGATAAAATTAAAAACAAACCGCCGCGGCAATGTTGTTGCGGCGGACAGAAAACAGGTGGACAGGATAAGAACAAAGCTGGGCATGGTGTTTCAGCATTTTAACCTCTGGAGCCATATGACGGTTCTGGAAAATGTTATTGAAGCGCCTGTCCATGTGTTGAAAAAAAACAAAAAGCACGCTGTGGAACAAGCCATGGCGCTGCTGGAAAAAGTGGGCATTACTGAGAGATCCCATCATTTTCCTGCCCAGCTTTCCGGCGGCCAGCAGCAGAGGGCAGCCATTGCCAGGGCACTTGCCATGGAACCGGATGTGCTGCTTTTTGATGAACCCACATCCGCGCTTGATCCTGAACTTGTCGGTGAAGTGCTAAAAGTCATGAAGGATCTTGTCAAAGAAGGCCGTACCATGATTATTGCCACGCATGAAATGGGGTTTGCAAAAGAAGCCTCCTC
>JAABSS010000177.1 GCA_011390235.1 Desulfotignum sp. | reverse complement strand
GGCAAAGGTGGCATTTATTGTGGGGCTTTCCGCAGCATTTTTCAGTATTGTCATCGGCACCCTTGTCGGGATGGTGGCCGGTTACACCGGCGGACTGCTGGATGCCTTTCTCATGCGCACGGCAGATATCATCATGGTGCTGCCTTCCTTGGTGATCCTGCTGATTCTGGCTTCTTTGTTCGGCCAGTTCAACATCTGGATCATTGTGTTCATCATTGCCATCATGCGCTGGCCGGCAGTCTCCCGGGTCATCCGGTCCCAGACCCTGTCATTGAAACACCGGCCGTTTATCGAGGCCTCCCGGGTGGCCGGGGCCTCCCATCTGCGCATTATTTTCCGGCATATCATGCCCAATGTGCTGCCCCTGGCCTTTTTGTACATGACCTTCCGGGTCACTGCCGCCATCCTGGTGGAAGCGGCATTGTCCTTTCTGGGATTCGGAGATCCCAGCCAGGTGAGCTGGGGCATGATGCTCCAGTGGGTGTGGAAATCCGGGCATATGTTTCAGGCACCCTACTGGCTGATACCCCCCGGGGTATGCATCTCCCTTTTGACCCTGGCATTTTACATGCTTGGCCGGGCCATGGACGAGGTGCTGGATCCCCGGTTGAGAAAGGAGGGGCAGTCCTGAATTTATGGCACTTTTATCTGTAAAGAATCTGACCATCGGGTACAAGACCAAAAAAGGGTTGTTAAAGGCGGTGGACAACATCAGTTTTGATCTGGAAAAAGGCAGACCGCTGGGATTCGTGGGGGAATCCGGCTGCGGCAAGACCACCATCGGCATGGCCCTGATGGGCCTTCTGCCGGAAAATGCCGTTATCCTGGACGGCACTATCCAGTTTCAGGGAGAAGATCTGGTGCTTTTGAAAGAAAAACAATGGCGCAGGATAAGGGGTGCGAAAATCGCCATGATATTCCAGGCGGCCATGAATGCCTTGAATCCGGTGCACCGGGTGGAGGACCAGATCAAAGAGGCCATCATCACCCACCAGCCTGATATGTCCAGCGCAGATCTTGCAGCCCGGTTAAAGGAATTATTCGACCTTGTGGATATTCCGGTGCAGCGCATGAAGGATTATCCCCATGAATATTCCGGCGGCATGAAACAACGGGTGATCATTGCCATGGCCCTGGCCTGTGATCCGGATCTGATTATTGCGGATGAGCCCACCACTGCACTGGATGTCATTGTCCAGGACCAGATTCTCAAAGAAATTAGAAAAGTACAGCAAAAAATCCGTACCGGCCTTATTTTCATCTCCCATGACATTGCCGTGGTGGCATCTGTCTGTGACCGGATCTGTGTGATGTACGCCGGTCAAATTGTTGAAACCGGCACCAAAAAAGAGGTGTTTACCTCTCCGCGTCACCCCTATACCCGCAGCCTGCTGGGTTCTTATCTGTCTTTGGACAACCTGAACGATATTGTCATTCCGGACATGCAGGAATCCCCGGATCTTTTATCAGACATCGGCTCCTGCCGGTTTGCCGACAATTGCAAGGTCTGTTCAGGTGTCTGCAGAAAAGAGGCACCTGACTGGATTGAGATATCCGGCACCCACAAAGCATTTTGCTGTGAACCACAAATCATCAGAGGCGGCCATGGGAAAACCTGATAAAAAAAAATCGCCCCTGGTTGAGATGAAAGGGGTGAGCAAAACCTATTTTCCCAGAAAACAGCTGTTTGCCGGACACCAGAATCCGGTTCTGGCCTTGAACGGTATTGATCTTTGCATTGAAACAGGGGAAATTTTCGGTCTGGTGGGACAGAGCGGCAGCGGCAAAACCACCACCGGCCGGCTGCTGCTTAGACTTGAGCAGCCCACCGCCGGTGAAATTTTGTTCAACAAGGTTCCTGTCAGGGGCTTAAAAGGCCATGCCTTAAAGGAATTTCGTTCCAGGGTGCAGATGATTTTTCAAGATCCATACCAGAGCATCAATCCCCACCTGTCCATTTCAGAAACGGTTATGGAACCGCTGGTGGTGCAGAAAATCGGTACCCCTGAATCCCGCAGGGAAAAGGTGATGCACACCCTTGAAACCGTGGGATTGTCTCCGGGAAAATCATTTTATAACCGGTATCCACACCAGCTTTCCGGGGGTCAGCGCCAGCGGGTGGCCATTGCCCGGGCCATTGTGGTGGAACCTGAATTTATCGTGGCTGATGAACCCACCTCCATGCTGGATGCTACCATTGCCATCCAGTTGTTCAAGCTGCTGATGGATATCAAAACCACCTTTGGCATGACCTTTTTGTTTATCACCCATAACCTGGCGGCTGCCAGATACCTGTGTGACAGGATTGCGGTCATAAACGAAGGCCATATTGTTGAAGTCAATACCGCAGAAAATATTATCCGGCATCCGGAACATCCTTATACCAAAAAACTCATCCAGGTGCAGCCGGGATTTAAATACGGCAGATAGCCGTGGAAGTGTCTGCAGACTGCTTCACCGGAGCGGCATAAAGCGGTCAGCCACCGGATCATAGATTGCTGGATGGGCCCGGATTAACCGGTCTGTTGCCTGTTTATGGCGGCCAAACACAAGTGCGGTGGCATAAAACCGGAACATTTCAAAAAAATCACAAGAATCATTGGAAAACAGCTGTTCCGGGTCTGAGGTCCGGGCGATCCTGCCATAGCGGTGTTCCAGCAGGTCAGCTTCCGGTGTAATCAGGTGGGCAATGATGGCTGTTTCATCTGTATTGGCTGCCAGATAGTCTCTGACTGACCGCAGGAAAAATGCCGCAGCACTGATACGGGATGTGTTTACCGGTTTTTTTTTACAAAAATCTCTGTGCGCCGCAATTTTATGCCGGTATTGCCGCTTTTTGACAGGATCCAGGTCCCTGTATCTGCCGTCAGAAAAAAATTGTTTTTTCAGTCCCCTGATAACCGATCTGGTCATCTGTTTGCGCCGCAGCCGGGCGGTTTCTTCGAAAATGGTGAAATATTCTTTCAGGTTCCGCATGCCCGGGGGTGACAGGTCCATGGAGCCGTTATCCAGAAGAAGGGTTTCCACCTGGATATCCAGCAGCCCGGGCAGGTGAAATGACCGTTTTTTTTCTCCCACCACTTCCAGGGGTTTGAAATAATCCACCAGCAGGGCCTGGCGCCCGATTTTTTTTACCGGAAAAAATAAGGTGTTCCTGGTCACCGGTATTTTTTTGTGGCCCATGGGGTGCAGGGCACTGGTAAATGTGGGGATGATAACAAACACCCCGTCAGGGGTGATTTCCGTGCCATAGGCATCGGTGATGGAGGATTTCACAGTGGTGAAATCCTCATCAAGGCCGGCGGGAATGAGCAGGTCATCCGAATCATGCTGCTTTTGCAGGCGCATCCCGGTCCGGGTCTCCAGTGCTCTGATGCGGTCTCTGTTTACTGCCGTCACGCTCACAGACAGGCTGACCCCGTGGCGGACCAGTTTTTTTAATACCCGGCCTCGGGTTCGGGGAATCTTGGTCAAAAGACTGAAGCCGGTGCTGGAACAAAAGGGCATGAGCAGATCTGCCAGGCTATGGGTGCCGTCTTCCCAGTCCAGCGGGTCTGATGCCCCGTAAAGGGCGGCATCTGTGTTGTTTTTTTCCACAAGCAGGTTGAGGATCTGTCTGGCTGCAGCGTATGAAAAATGTGCCCTGATGCCGGGCAGGGCCCATTCATTGCACCTGCGGCAGAAATTGGAACACCCTGATGTCAGCTGCACGGTGATGGCGGTTTCATATACCTTGTCCATCTGCCAGGGCAACAGGCCCATGCGGGTTTCCCAGTCGGCAAACCCCACATGGCAAACCCTTTTCCCTGCAGATCCGGCCATGGCGGCCAGCAGCCTGTTCAAATCCGCATACAGATCAGAAAGCCGGTTTTTTTCAGGAACCAGAAAAGGTCTGAACCGCCGGAAAGCAGTCTGGATCTGGCGCAAAATTTTTTCCGTATTTTCCGAAAGAGGCTGTTGTGTCAGCAGGGCCTGGTCCACTATGGTATGATAGACCTGTCCGGCGGCCTGATG
>JAABSS010000188.1 GCA_011390235.1 Desulfotignum sp. | reverse complement strand
AACATGACTTCCGGTCTTATGTGTCTGTTACCCAACCTAAAAAGCATCGGTGTTTTTTCGCATAAACTTGAAAACAAAACAACAAAAGAATGAAAAAAATGAAACGGCAGTACCGCATGTAATGAAATTACAAACCAGGCGGCAGGGCATTGACAGCAGTTTTGAAAAAAAAAAGACGGCAGGAATATGGGGGACGATCAAAGCGTGGGCAGAAAAAATACCGCTATGGTGACATGGCGCTGGAGATTTTTCCATTCTGTCTGCTTTTTGGCATCAAACCGGTATTGGCCGGTGCTGCCGATTTTACACACCTGCGGCTTGATACCATGGCTGACCAGGGCATGGACCACGGCAGCGGCCCGGGCCGCCCCCAGTTCAAAATTGGAAGGGTAGCTGGGAGTATCGATGGGGTCGGTATCTGCATATCCGTCAACAACAATGCGCACATCTTTGTCCCGGACCAGATCGGCCAGGTTTTTAAGAAACGGTTCATACCCTTCGGGAATCTGTGCACTGGCGCTGGCAAACAAGATAGGCAGGCGGGTTTCCGCGCGCACAGGGGTGACATGGGGAACCAATTCCAGCCAGCTGTCCAGGCCTGCGGCAGCCATCTGTTTTTCAAGATTTTGCCGGAAATTCACAGCAGCGCTGAAACCGCCGGGAACAAGGGGTACACCACCGGCACCGGCGGTTTCCCCGGCAGGGCCGATGGCAGCGGTTTCAGGTGTTTCCCTGTTTTCTTCCAGGGCAGTGGTTCGGGGATCGTTTTCTACGGACGGCTGTTTTTCCGGCAGCTCCGGGATCAGGTCCTGGTAGCGTTGTTTGAGTTTTTTCAAGGCCGCGATCCTGGACTGTTTAAAGGCAATGGAGTCATGCATGCGCTGGGGCACAAACCGGTCAAAATCCTGCATCCGCTTCACCTTGAGGGTCAGCCACTCCAGGTCATTTTGGATCTGGCGGATCTGTTCGGTGACAAATGCAGCCTGATCCTGGTAATACTGTGTACCGGGGGATATGTAATAATGTGTCCCGGCTGATATTCTGCCCGCGGTTGTCAGACAGATGGCGGCCAGAATGAAAACCAGCGGCCCCAGGATCACAGCCGGTCTGATCCGGGTCACCCGGTCCACTGCACCTGATTTTTTCTTGGAAATGGTAGTTTTCATGCCAGCATGCCTTTCTTCGCAGATTTTTTACCGGATCCAGCCCGGATGTACCGGCTGCCGGTATGCATCAGGCGGGTAATCAAATGCGGAATGAGACAAAACGCCGTCTTCCACTGGATACAAACCAGACCCAAGCCCACTGGGCCACCAGACCATATTTCTCCGGGCAAAATAAATATCCAGCTGCAGCTCGGCTTCAGTGATGCCATGCGCGGCCTGACGGGTTTCTATGATTTCCACCCCTCTCAGCCAGCTCTGGGCTTTGGTGACAATCATTTCCTGATTCACGCTGCCATATCCGGCTTTCATGAATGCATCCACATACACACCACTGATCTTTTCCACCAGCAGACGATACCCGTCAGCCACTGCCGCCCGTTCTGCCATGATTGCAGCCTCACCCTGGGTCAGAGATTTTTCCGGGGCCACACCTTTGCCCACCACCCTGAAGGTAACCACCTTCCGGGAAGCGTTATCACCAGGGCTATGCTCCAGAACCGATCCGGGTGCTGCTGATTGGCGGCCTCCGGTTCCGCATCCTGCAAAAACCAGCAATACCAAGCATACAAGACACAGGGCACCCATTCTATGTTTCATTTTTATTTCCTCTTTTTTAAAATGTTTGTTACCATATAAGCCACATCACCCTGGACCATAAACGGTTGCTGCATCTGGTCCATAATTTGGTTGTTACATAAGAGATACAAAAAACATGCCATTTTTGAGAAAACCCTGTATTTTTATGATACTGATCTGCCTGATCACCTGGACCGCCGGCATGCTGACACCCGCTTTTGCCGCTTCACAAGGCCTTGACACCTACTATGTCCGGTATGACATCAAATATGCGGATAACAGGATCACAGATGAAAATCTGCTGATGGTGCCTGCGGAAAATGAGTTCAGGATGGAAAAATTTTCTCGGGCAAGTATTGCCGGTGTCATATCCATGACATCCGGAGAGTCAAAAAACCACCTTTTTTCCCGGGCCAGGGACCAGGCACTCAAGCAGCTGCTCAAAACCCGGGGGCTCACCTCTGTGACATCTGAAAACCGGGTCACCATTGTGAGCCATGAAGGGGTGGTGCGCATCCCTGTAAAAATTGTGCCGGAGCCCGGGGCAGTGCCGGAGCCCGGAGCAGTGCCGGAAACCGGGGCAGTGCCGGAAACCGGGGCAGTGCCGGAACAGGAACCAGCCCCGGTCAGCCGAAAAGATGCGCTTGTGTTTTCCTATACCGCCACAACCGTTTTTGCCCCTCTGGCCTTTCCCGACCAGTGGGAAAAACTTAAAAACAGGGCACATATAAAAGAAAAAATAGATGCTTTCTTCCAGTTGCTAAGATAAAGAACCCTGATAATAAAAATCATGGACTGAGAGACCACAACAAATAATGAAGTATAAGCAGGCAGGCATTGGCTTAACGCTTTCATATAATTAAGGATACCTATGATAACGAACCCTGTGATGCTGATGCAGCCAGCAGCCCGGAATACCATTTTATGCCGGAACATCATTTTATCCAGTGCGGTGTTTTGCCGGAAAACCGCTAGGATATGCTGGGTTGTGACCGCCCTGCTGCTGTGGGCTGCTGCCCTGCCCTTCCAGGCTTCTGGAAGCGGCCCTGTGGTCTCCGGATCTGTGGGCTCCAAGGATGGGCTCCGGCATATCGCCCCCGGAGACCGGGCTGTCCTGGCCCGGGCAGCACAGGACAAAAAGGCCGGCATCCTGGTGACCGATGACACAGGCACGGTTTTGTTTTCCCAAAACCCTGATACCCCCATGGTGCCGGCATCCATTCTCAAAATTTTAACCGGCCTGGCTGCATTGACACATCTGGGGCAAGATTATCGTTTTGTCACCCTGGCAGCCCATGATCCTGACACCCATACCCTGTATGTAAAGGGCCGGGGTGATCCTTTGTTTGTGTCAGAGGCCATCTTATCATTCTGCCGCAGGTTTACGGAAAAAACCGGCATCACACAGATCAAAAAAATTGTTGTGGACCAGTCTTATTTTGCCGCAGATATCCAGATCCCGGGCACGGGCCGGTCTTTGAATCCCTATGATGCCACCATCGGGGCTTTGTGTGCCAATTTCAACACCATTCACTTCACCCGGGATGCTGCAGCCCAAACCCATGTGAGTGCCGAGCCCCAGACCCCGCTGCTGGAAATTTTCAAAAAGCAGATCAAAGACACCGGGCAGAACCAGGGCCGGATCCTGTTGGAAAAACAGGTGCGCCCCCTGTATCCGGGCCTGCTCATGGCCCATTTTTTCAAGACCCTGGGCGTGGAGGTGTCAGGGCCGGTGGCGCTCGGGCCGTTTCCGGCACACGCCCGGACAGACGGCACAGCAGGGATGTCTGATACGCCTGATACGCCCGATACACGGGATTCACTGAACACCTTGGATAACCGGGAAATCAGGGCCCTGGCCCTGTCATCCCCCTACCGCCTGGAACAGGTGGTGGAAAAACTGCTCACATATTCAAACAATTTTATTGCCAACCAGGTGATGCTGGCCATGGGCGCACAGCAGTTCGGGGAACCGGCCACCCTGAAGAAAGGTGTGGCAGTGCTCATTGATTTTGCAGAAAAAAATCTGGGATGGGAACAGGTACAGCTTGCAGAAGGCTCGGGCCTGTCCCGGAAAAACCGGGTGACACCGGTACAGATGGGAAAGCTGCTCCAGGCATTCATGCCCTTTCACAGGCTTTTGAAGCGTACCGGCACCCAGTACTACAAGACCGGGACCCTGTCGGATGTCAAGAGCCGGGCCGGATATTTTCTGGGAAAAGACAACCGTCTCTATCTGTTTGTCATTATACATAATGGGGTCGGACATTAACGTCCGACCCCATTATGGTGACCCAGCTATTTTTCAATATAGGCGTAGGCGCTGTGGTTGTGGATGGACTCGAAATTTTCCGCACTCACGGAAAACCAGGTGATGTTGTCATCGGCTTTCAGGACCTTGGCCACATCCCGGGCAAGATCTTCCACAAACTTGGGATTGTTGTAGGCTTTTTCCGTGACAAATTTTTCATCTTCACGCTTGAGCACGGAATAGATATCACAGGAAGCTGCGGTTTCCACAATATCCACCACATCTTCAATCCAGATCAGTTTTTTGAACCGGGCGCTCACCAGGACTTCGCCCCGCTGGTTGTGGGCACCGCAGTCGCTGATCTCCTTGGAACAGGGACATACCGATGTCACCGGTACCGCCACCTTCAGGACAATGTCGGTGGCCTGATCTGCATTGCAGGAGCCGAAAATGGAACAGGTATAGTCCATCAAACCGCTGACACTGGTGCTGGGGGCCTCTTTTCTGATAAAATAGGGAAAGGTGATCTCAATATGGGAGGATTGGGCCCCCAGGATCTGTTTCATGTCCGCCAGGACAGTGGTCAAAGATTCCAGGGAAATCCGTGTTCTGGACTGGTGCAGGATCTCCACGAACCGGCTCATGTGGGTGCCTTTGCACTGGTGGGGCAGATCCACATACATGCTGATCTCCGCCACCGTGGACTGGGTGCCCCGGTTCTTGTCCAGCACTTTTACCGGATATTTCAGGCCTTTGATACCGACCTTGTCAATGGGAATTTTCCTGTAATCAGGCTGGTTCTGCGTATCAATCATTTTTCCGGGTTGTCAGGTTTGGGTTTGGAAACAATGCGGTTGGCGGCAATCTCCCGCAATACCGTTACCACGTCCCCGTTTTTGGTCCGCTGGACCAGCAGGTCCGCCCCTTCCCTGACCTGGCGGACCCGCTTGGCTGCCAGGTGCACCAGGGTGAACCGGTTGTCAACGTTTTTCAGACAATCTTCTATGGTAACTCTTGCCACGGCTGTTCTCCTTACCTAATTATAAAATATCAATGATTTCATACGTTCTTTTGCCTCCGGGCGCCTGGAGGGTTGCTTCGTCCCCGGGGCGTTTGCCGATCAGGGCACTGCCCAGGGGGGATGAGACGGAAATTCTGCCTTCTTTGATGTCTGCCTCGTCCGGACCCACGATCATGTATTCAATCTGCTCTTCAGAGTCCAGATTTTCCACCACCACCCGGCTGGCAAAACGGACAACGTCCTTGGGAACCGATTCCGGATCAATGATCTTGGCAACCCCCAGTTTATAGCTGATCTCACCGATGCGGCCCTCCAGAAAAGACTGGCGTTCCTTGGCAGCATGGTATTCTGCATTTTCAGATAAATCCCCGTGGGCACGGGCGGTTTCAATGGCCTTGATGTTTTCCGGCCGCTCAACTTTTTTGAGTCTTGCCAGTTCCTGCTTTAAGTTCTCGTAGCCTTGCTTGGTAAACGGTATTTGCTCCAAAACAGTAAAATTACTCCGGTATATTGACGGTTAGGGGTTAGAAGATAAAAAAAATGGTCGGATTTTCTTATCCAGGGGGGTGTCCAAAGGGCCATCCCGGACAAGATTCTAAGGGTTTTCCGGCATCTGCCCGATAATGGTGTTCCCGGCCGTGGCTTTGTCGCCTTTTTTGACCTGTACCTGAAAATCCAGGGGCAGATACAGGTCCAGGCGGGAGCCGAACTGGATCATGCCATAGCGCTCTCCCCGGCTGACCCGGTCTCCGGCCGCAGCACAGTTCACGATTCTTCTGGCCACAAGCCCGGCCACCTGGACAACGGCAAAGCGTTTTCTGCCGGGGGTCTGTATGGTCAGGGCATTGCGCTCATTGTGGATGGAGGCTTTGTCAAAAGAGGCATTGATAAACTTCCCCGGCGTGTATACCACTTTTTCCACCACCCCGTCAAAAGGCATCCGGTTCACATGGACATTAAATATATTCATGAAAATGCTCACCTTCTGGCAGGGTTCATCCAGGTATTCGGTTTTGGTGAGGCGCTCAACCGCAACAACCCTGCCGTCAGCCGGGGAAACCATGTTATGGTCTCCTTCAGGCACAACCCTGTCCGGATCACGGAAAAACCAGCACACATATACCCCGAGAACGGCAGCCACCCAGGCCGGTACCATCCATCCAAAATAAAAAAACATCCCTGTAACAAGGATGGCCAATATAATAAATTTTATTCCCGGGACCGCCACAGGCAGCACTGCACGGCCCGGCCATTTTGTTTTATCCATCAATTTCCTTTTGCCGCATCTTCACCCTCATATCCTGTCTAAATTACCAGAAAATTCAACACCCTGTCAATACAAAACTGGTTGAATCCCTGCCATTCCAGGCAACTGTTAAACCAGACCAGGGGCAAGGTCAAGGAGACACCTGCCCTAATTTGATTTTTTCCGGGGTGAGTGAAATTATCACAAGCCCGCAGAAAATCAGCACCGACCCTGCAGCCGAGACAGGTGTGAATATTTCGCCCAGCAGCAGTACGCCCAGCAGACAGCCGGTAAGGGGTTCCACCAGCATCACGATGGCTGTCCGGGATACCGGAACCACTGAAAGCCCTTTTGCCAGCAGCAGATAGGCCCCGGCCGTGGCCACAAGTCCCAGATACAGCACCGCTGCCATGCCATGGACGGTCATCACCCGGGAAAGATCTTCTGTAATCACCCGGGGAAATACCAGGACCGCCCCCACGCACAGAATAACGGCAATACCCAGAACAGGGGAATGTTCTGCCACCACAGCCTTGCTTGCCACAAGGGAGACCGCATATCCGAATCCGGCAGCAGTGGCCAGCAAAATACCGGTGGTGTCGATGGTCACAGCACTGCCTGCCACAGTGAGCAGGATGCATCCGGAAATGGAGAGCAGGGAAGCTATCAGCCAGGTCCGGTTGAGGTGTTCTTTTTGAAAGACCGCACTGAGCAGTCCGGAAATGACAGGGGCAATGCAGATGGCCACAATGGTTCCCAAAGCCACCCCGGTTCTGGCCACTGCCTCAAAAAAACACAGCTGAAACAGGACAATGCCGCAGGCTGCAATAAAGGTGGGCACCAGGGGCGGGCGGAAGGAAAACACACTGGTCCTGCTGAATATCCCGGCCAGCAGCAGCAGGGCAGGACCACCGATGATCAGCCGCAAAGAACCGATGGCAGTAGAAGAGATGCCTTCCGGGGCAAGGGCCTGGGAGGTCCCGGTTGTGCCGAACAGCATTGCTGCCAGAATTACCAGCAAAAATCCTTTATATATCCTTTTTTTTTCCATTGTCTTCCTTTGCCAATTTTCAGACCATGGAGTATAATCTTTTAACTGAAGACAAACAACCAAAAACGCAAACTGCGGTGCCAGTCTTAGATAAAAAAATGAAACCTTTCATACCTGCATATATTGCAACAAAGAAAAACGGACAGCTCAAAGAAAAGATCCGGGCAGCCTTTGAAATCCTTGGTTCCTGTACCCTGTGTCCACGGCAGTGCCGGGTGGACCGGACCAGAGATGAAAAAGGGTATTGTGCCACCGGAAAAACAGCGGAAGTTGCCAGTTTTGCCCCGCATTACGGTGAAGAGCCCCAGCTGGTGGGGGACAGGGGATCAGGCACGATCTTTTTTTCCCATTGCAGCCTGCAGTGTGTTTTCTGCCAGAATTATGACATCAGTATCCAGGGAAACGGCCAGGCTGCCGATGCAGATCAGATTGCGGCCATCATGCTGTTTCTGCAGGAAAAAGGATGCCACAACATCAATTTTGTGACCCCCACCCATGTGGTTCCCCAGATCCTGAAGGCCCTGGATATTGCCATCGACCAGGGACTGCACCTCCCCCTGGTGTACAAAGGTCTCCGCCCATACCCATGTGAATCTTATGTCCCAGTACCGGCCCATGGGAGAAGCCGCCCAATATGCGGGCCTGGCTCAGCCCCTGGCTGCCCGGGAATTCAAACAGGCCCTGCAGATGGCAAAGGAAACCGGCCTTCCGCTGATCCGGTGAAAAGAACATATTTTTTAGTGACTCCCCGATTGCAATTAGAAGCATGCAGATGGAATCCAGCTTTTCCATACCATAAGGCGAATCTGTGAAATAAGAAACCGTATCAACAGGTATTTATTCATGGCCCAGCAATTCTGATTCAGTCATGGCAAAGTCACTATGCATCTTGAAGCTGCCTTTTCCCTCATATGGTCCAAAATTTCTTTTTTTTTCTTTCGGTATAAAATCATCAGCGGGGAAAATGATGACTTCGACTTTGGTATAATTAAATCCTTTTGGAATATTAATAACAGACTCCAATTTGTTTAGATCAACTATTTGTCTGATTGCCTCCATAATTGTACCCCCAAAATCTATCTTTCCAAGAATTGAATATACACTATCATAGCATCAGGACCCGACCTGTCAAGCGACTTCCCGAGAAACCGTTTCGGCAAAGACACAACCGCAGCGTAAAATTTTCTGCATCTTCTCCCCCTCTGATCACTCAACCCGCCCATCCGCCCATACCTGTCCTGGTCTGTCCCCATTTTTCCCCACCATTATTCATTATGTCGAAAAGGGACCGTATGTCGAGTTGACCAGACGAGGAAAACCGGTTGCAGTATTGCTGTCGATTCAAGAATATGAACGGCTCAGCCGCAAATATACGGGTTTTTGGAATGCCATTTCGGAATTTCGGCGAAAGGCTGAGGATGAAGGAATAGAGATTTCTGAAAGTGATTTCAAAGGGCTTCGAGACCTGTCCTCTGGAAGAGAAGCCGCATTAAAATGATGAAATATCTCATTGATACAAACGTACTTTCAGAGGCCGTGAAAACATTTCCTGAAAAATCGGTCATGTGATAATATCGCCCATGATGCGGGTTTTCCCAGCAATATCCGGGTGTGGAATTCGACGCGGTGTGCTGCCCGGCATATCCATCGTGCCACTCCGGGCCGAGGCCTTCCCTTTTTTCATCCGCAGGAATTCAGCAAAATCAAGCAATTGCTGCTGTGCCGGCACGGGCAGCTGCTTGCTTACTTCATAAATTAATTCTGCCTGACCCATGAGATCACCTCATTGCTCTATTGCCATTTTCCCATAAATTCATCATGGGGATCGTTTAAACGGTTATTTTCGTCACCCATCTTTTTAAACTTTAAACTCATTTTGAAATTCCGTCAAGGTATATCAAAGCTGTTTGGTTCACCTGAAAACCATGCATCCCCCCTATGAGAAACATTCTGGAACAGGGGCTAAGATAATTCATTCAAAAACTTCTTCATGAAAAAACGTGGTCTGTCCCCAATTTTCCTTTGGGGTCAGCAGGGCTGGATCAGGGGGTGGGGAGCCCTGGAAAAAACGTGGTCTGTCCCCAATTTTTCTCCCATTAAAACCCCCGTTAAATTTGATGCTTGAAAAACCTGAAAAGCTGAAGAGTGGCGCGCCTGGCAGGATTCGAACCTGCGACCTACGGATTAGAAGTCCGTTGCTCTATCCAGCTGAGCTACAGGCGCAACAGATGGACTTTTTAACAGAAAGCCCACAAAAAGTCCAGCAAAAAAATATCAGGAATTCGGGATTTTGAATAATTTATTCCTTTAATACAACCAATGATAATGGTATAATCATTTTTTATACATTATATTTTTGTTGAAGGTTCATTGAATGAAAAACGACATAGACCAGAGCTATTCCGATACAGATAAAAAACGGTTAACCAAAAAAGATTTTCTGCTGCCGGTGCCAAAGGCCAGGGCCTCCAATTCAAAAGCCCTGGTAAAATCAGATCCCATCCAGAGCTACCTGAATGAGATCAACCGGTACAAGCTGCTGAACCGGGAGGAGGAAATTGAACTGGGCACACGCATCCAGGAGGAAGGTGATCAGGAAGCCGCCTATATCATGACCACCTCCAATCTGCGGCTGGTGGTGAAAATCGCCCTGGAATTTCAGCGGATATGGATGCAGAACCTGCTGGATCTGATCCAGGAAGGCAACATCGGCCTTGTTCAGGCAGTCAAGAAGTTCAATCCCTATAAAAACGTAAAATTCTCCTATTATGCTTCATTCTGGATCAAGGCATACATCCTCAAGTTCATCATGGACAACTGGCGCATGGTCAAAATCGGCACCACCCAGGGTCAGCGAAAATTATTTTTTCGTTTAAAAAAAGAAAAACAGCTGCTCATCGAGCAGGGATTCGATCCCAAGCCCAAACTTTTGTCCGAACGTCTGGGGGTATCTGAAAAAGAAGTAATGGATATGGACCAGCGCCTGGCAAACTGGGATCTGTCCCTGGATGAACCCTTAAAGAACGATTCCAATACCGAGCGCATCGAATTCATCAATACTGAATCAGATTCCTCTGAAGACCAGATGGCAAAAAAAGAAATTGAAGACATTCTGCACACCAAGGTCAAAGTTTTTAAAACCACGCTCAATGACAGGGAACTGGTAATCTTTGAACGCCGGATTTTTTCCGATTCTCCCCAGACCCTCCAGGAGATCGGTGAAGAATACAATATATCCAGAGAGCGGGTACGGCAGATTGAAAACAATATTTTGAAAAAAATGAAAACCTTCTTTAAAAAAGACATGCCGGATTTCGACATGTATGATCACAGCCAATAAAATGACAAAACATACAACAACCCGTCCAATGATAAAATTGATTGTCCACCTATGCATACTGACAGCGGTTTTGTGCTTTTCAGGATGCAACCGGATCAGCCCGGAACCTGTGACACAGGCACCGGCAGATGCTCTGCCTGACAGGGAGCCCAAACCTGAACCGCCCCTTTCTGCGCGCTATTATTATCTGATATATCTGATGGCGCATCAGCAGGACCGGCCGGACCAGGCTGCAGCCCTTCTTGAAAAAGCCATTGCCCAGGATCCGGATGCCGCATTTTTGCGGCGGGAGCAGGTCCGGCTGGCGCTTGAAACAGGCCAGGAAGAAAAAGCAGTGGCCCTGGCAGAGGCACTGGCCGGCCGTGATCCGCATGACGTGGATAACCTGCTCATGCTGGTACACTTGAAAAAAGACAGCATGGAACAAAACCGGCTGCTTTCTTTGCTGCACCAGATCCTGGAACTGGACACCGAAAACAAGGAAACCTATCTGCGCCTTGGCAGAATTTTCATGGAAAACCAGCAGTATGCCCCGGCCCTGGAATTGTTTTCCCGAATGGTGACCCATTTGCCCCGTTATTATGTGGCCCATTTTTATCTGGGGGAAGCCCATCTTCTTTCTGAAAATTATGCAGCGGCAGAACAGGCGTTTTTAAAAACCATAGAACTGGAACCGAATCTGGTGGAGCCCCGGTTCAGGCTTATAGAGATTCTCCGACAGCAAAATGATGATACCGACCATGAAAAAATTCTGGCTGTTTATGAAGAAATTCTGGAGATTGAACCGGAAAATACCCGCGCACTGCTGGAAACAGCATTGATCTACCACAAAACAGGACAAACCGACAAGGCTGCGTACCTGTTCACTGACCTTGGAGAACAGGCATCCACCAACTCCCAACTGGTGATGACAGCGGTGGACACCTTTATTTCCCAAAAACGGTATGAAGATGCTGTCATTGTTTTTTCCGAAATGCGCAAGGCAGACCCGGACAATGACAATCTCAATTTTTTCCTGGGCATGGCCCATGAATCCAGCAAAAATCCGGAGCAGGCCATCCAGCATTATCTCAAGGTATCACCTGCCCACCCCCAGTACAAAAAAACCCTTTTGACCATTGGATTTTTATACCGGGAAATGGGCAAGGGGGAAAAAGCGGTGGCCTTTCTTGAGGACCACCACGAAAAAAACCCTGAAGATATTGATATCATTTCCTATCTTTCAGCGTTTTATGAGCAGCAAGGCCGCCTGGAAGAAGCCATGGACCTGCTGACCAAAGGGCTGTCAGATGCGCCGGAAAACACCTCTTTGCTTTTCCGGCTCGGGGCGATCCAGGACAAGGCAGGACAAAAAGATGCATGCATTGCCACCATGAAAAAAATCATCGCCCTTGATCCGGATGATGCATCCGCCCTCAATTATCTGGGGTATACCTATGCTGATCTGGGCATCCATCTGGACCAGGCCCATGACCTGATCAAAAAAGCCCTGGAAATCAAACCGGATGACGCCTATATAACCGACAGCCTGGGCTGGGTCTATTTTAAGCAAAAAGAATATGAAAAAGCGGTCTTTTATCTGAAAAAGGCTGCAGACATGACAGGGTATGAAACCATTATCGCCAGCCACCTGGCAGATGCCTATGTCAAAACCGGCCAGTTGTCCAAAGCCCTGACAGTGTATCACAAGGCCGTGGCCAATGCCAAAAAAGAGGATGCCGATCTGGTGCAGGAGCTGAAGACAAAAATCAAAAAACTTGAACAGCAGGGAATTACCCCGGCTGTCCCTGAAACCCGGCAGTCCCTGGAATGAAACCTGTTCCTGCCCTGTTTTTCATTTCCCTGGTTTGTGCCGTCTGTCTGGCCGGATGCGCCATGCCACGGCCACAGACCGATCCCGGTCTGGACCGGGCAGCATGGCAGTCTGCCTCCCGGTTACGAGCCTGGAACCAGGATATTACATCCAGCAAGGGAACCGCAAGGGTGCGACTGGAAACATCAACCGGGGTGCAGACATACCAGATCGCCTGGGCTGCCCAGACACCGGACCGGGTGCGCATCACCTTTACCGTCTCCGGACACCCTGTGGAAACCGTGGTGGCAGACGGCAC
>JAABSS010000175.1 GCA_011390235.1 Desulfotignum sp. | reverse complement strand
GGTGGATGCCATGTTCCGGCAGAGCGGCATGTTCAGGGAAGGACAGCAGGTGGATGAACGCCTCATGGACAGTATGGATTTGGAAAGAGAGCGGGGCATTACCATTGCCGCCAAAAACTGTTCCGTGGTGTGGCAGGACGTGAAGATCAATATCATTGACACCCCGGGCCATGCGGATTTCGGCGGGGAGGTGGAACGGGCGCTGTCCATGGCAGACAGCGCCATTCTTCTGGTGGATGCCTCTGAAGGCCCGCTCCTCCAGACCCGGTTTGTGCTGAAAAAAACCTTTGATGCCAACCTGCCTGTCATGGT
>JAABSS010000174.1 GCA_011390235.1 Desulfotignum sp. | reverse complement strand
TCATGGTGATCATCAACAAGATCGACCGCAAGGATGCCCGGCCTGATGAAGTGCTGGACATGGTGTATGACCTGTTCATCGACCTGGAGGCCACAGAAGAGCAGCTGGACTTTACCTATTTTTATGCCATTGGCAGAGATGGTATTGTCAAAAAGGAGCTGGATGCGGATGTTTCGCATCTGCATGTGCTGTTTGATACCATACTCAAGGAGATGCCGCCGCCTTCCTATGACCCGGAAGCCCCTTTTCAGATGCTGGTGTCTGATCTGGGGTATTCCGACTATCTGGGACGCCTTGCCATCGGCAAGGTGTTCAACGGCTCTGCCGCATCCAATGAATCTCTGGTCTGCCTGGGGGAAAACAACCGTCAGATACCGCTGAAGGTGACCAAGCTCCAGTCCTACAAAGGCATGGCCCTGGTTCCTGTGGACCAGGCCAATCCCGGAGATATCGTGGTGCTTGCCGGCATTGAGGATGTCAAAATCGGCGATACCATCTGTACCCGCCAGGCACCGTGTCCCCTGTCCAGGATCACTGTTGATGAGCCAACAGTGTTCATGCAGTTTGCCATTACCAACTCTCCTTTTGCCGGCAGGGAGGGCAAATATGTGCAGTCCCGAAAAATCCGGGAACGGCTGTTCAAGGAAACCCTGATGAATGTGGCCATTGAGGTGGAAGAAAGCACCACGGATGAAAGTTTTGTGGTAAAGGGCAGAGGAGAACTCCAGCTGGCCATTCTCATTGAAACCATGAGACGGGAGGGTTTTGAGCTCTGTGTGAGCCGTCCCCGGGTCATCTACAAGATGGATCAGGGCCGGCAGCTGGAGCCCATCGAACATCTGTTTGTGGATTGTGAAGAGGATTTCATGGGGGTGGTAACGGAAAAACTCTCCATCAGAAAAGGCAAGATGACCAACCTGGTCAACAATGGAAAAGGCCGGGTCCGCATAGAATTTTCCATCCCGTCCCGGTCTCTTATCGGGTACCGGGATGAATTTCTCACCGATACCCGGGGTACCGGAATCATGAATTCCTATCTGGCCGGCTACGAACCCTTCCGGGGGGAGTTTCCGGTCCGATTTAACGGGTCTCTTGTCTCAGACCGTCAGGGCAGTGCGGTCCCCTATGCCCTGTTCAATCTGGAACCTAGAGGACAGCTGTTTATTGTGCCGGGCACCCCGGTGTATGAAGGCATGATCATCGGCGAACACAACCGGGCCACCGATATTGATGTCAATCCCTGCAAGGAAAAAAAGCTCACCAATATGCGGGCATCAGGCAAGGATGAAAATGTGGTGTGCACGCCTGTCCGGGAGATGACTCTGGAAAAAGCCATCCATTTCATCGCTGATGATGAGATGGTGGAGATCACCCCAATGTCCATCAGGTTGCGCAAAACTGTTTTACAGGCCCAGAAACGCCATCTTATTGCCGGAAAACTCAAAAAGAAGGATAAAAAGTAAAACCCCCCTGTTGTGCCCTGGACCCGGCCCGGGATTTTTTTGAATCTGACGGTCGAATCATAAGGCACAACAGGGCGCCTGGACAATATCTTTGGCAGTGACTTTGCCTGAGATTGCCGGGCCGGCACCTGGTCTGGTGGGAAAACAGGCGGGCTCAGGTATGGATTATCTTGAAATCACTGCCTTCGGGATGGTCTGCCTGGAAACGGGCAAGCCGGTCTGCCAGTACTCCGAATCTTTCTTCTCCGGTCAAAGACACACAGGCCCGCAATCCTTCGTGGCGGTCACTGCCCGTGGTGGTCAAAGAAATGGCGCTGATGCCGTAATAGAGCAGTTCCTCCACCAGCTCCACCCCGGTGAATCCGGGATAGGCAATAGTAAAATAAAATCCGTCAGCAATGGGCTGGTCATCATCCATGTCATAGACAATGGTAAACCCGTTCTGAATGAACATCTGCTTCATGGCAAAGGCCCGGTCTCCGTATTCTTTCACATGATCCACAAAATTGAATTCCCCGGAATTAACCGCTTTCAACAACCCTTAAAGCCCATACTGGTTGGAATGGGAAACCCCGGAACTCAAGGCATACATGGCACCGAAAATATAGGCATACCCGAACCGGTCGCTGCCGAAAAAGGGCTTGAGGTTGCTGCCGGTGGAATGGAACAGTTTTTCGGGAATAGCGGTCATGCCGATGCGCTGGCCAGCCAGAGAAAAGGATTTGGAACTGGAGATCAACAAGATATAATTGTCGGTGAATTGGGCCACTGACGGAATAAACGGGGGCTGACCCGGCACCGAATAGTTCTGTCTGAAGTCCATGCCGAAATAGGCCAGATCTTCCATGACAATGCAGTCATATCTGGTGGCCAAAGATCCGATTACTTCCAGTTCTTTTTCAGTAAAACAGATCCATGCCGGGTTGTTGGGGTTGGAATACATTATGGCTGCCACATCATTTTTTTCCAGATAGGTTTCCAGTTTCGGCCCCAGTTTGTCTCCTCTGTATTCATATACGTCAAAATGGGCATAGGGCAGCCCCAGGACCCTTGCCTGGTGTTTGTTAACCGGAAATCCGGGATCAATGAACAGTATCCGGTCTTTGTTCCTGATGCGCCTGGCACAGCACATCATAGCCATGTAACATCCCTGCATGGACCCCACAGTGGGAAAGCAGGATTCAGCAGGAATATCCACATCCACAAAATTTTTTACAAAAGTCGATATTTCTGTTTTCAGCTGGGGAATGCCGTCAAAAGGAGGATATTTGGAACCTACCCCCTGTTTTAAGGCGGCAATTTCCGCATCCACCGCAATCTTCGGGGGCGCCAGGCCGGGTACGCCCATTTCCATGCGGATGAACTGCTCGCCGGTGGCGGTTTCAATATTGTTGACAATTCGGTTCAGTTCCCGAATGGAAGCCAGGCCAACTGAATCAAGGCCCATTTTTTCAATTTCCTGTTTGACAAGTTTCTGGTCAATGGGGGTATGCATGGATATCTCCTGAAATATCTGATTTACCGACTGGTTTCATGGGTTTTGTCCTGTCATTTTTTCATGGAACCGCCGGACATGGTCTGCGATGATGGCAGATGCGGTGGCACCGTCCTTTGCCTTCATGGCGGCAATGATTTTTTCAAAATCCTTGAGGTTTTCCAGGGTCCGTTCATGGTTCATGGGCAGATAATCCTGGTAATAGCGGTGGATATTTTCATGGATGCTTTTCTGGACAAACTGGAAAACCGGGTTCCGTGTCATGGTACCGATAAAGGTGTGCATGGCTTCATCGGTCTGTAAAAAAGTTTCCCAGTCCTGATTGTCAAAACATTGCCTGGCCTTTGCAAGCAATCGCTCCATCTCCTGGATGTCATCAGGGGTGGCCCGATCTGTTGCCAGTTCCACAAGACTGCCCTCGATTTTGATGCGGAACTCAGACAAATGCCCGAGGGACACCTCTCCGGAGCGGATGAGCAATGCCAGAGATTCCATGATGGGATCTGTATCAATGCGCTTTACAATGGCACCGCCGGTGACCCCCAGCTTGATCTCTATGAGCCCTTTCTGCTCAAGCACCCGCAGGGCCTCCCTGAGGGTTCCCCGGCTGGTGTTGAACATCTCCTTTAGGTCCCGTTCTGCCGGCAGCCGGGTACCGGGTGCCAGTTTTTTGGTCACAATGGCATCTTGTATCTGTTCCACCACATCCTGGAACACCCGGTTCTGTTTGGCGCGTTTGAACATAAA
>JAABSS010000511.1 GCA_011390235.1 Desulfotignum sp. | reverse complement strand
CCTGCCATCGGGATCTGCAAAAAGAGCGCACATCATTTGAAAAAGCGGGAATCACCGAAGAAGAAAATCTGCCGGCAGCCGGGCCTGTCACCTGCGTGGAGTGCCATTAATTAGCTGTTAGCTTTGAGCCATTAGTGATCAGCAGGGGAAAACTTGTAATCGTTGACTGCTAATCTGGTTTCTGTTGGATTTCATGGGCAGTGCCGTCCAGTACCAGAAACAGGCGCTCTTCTTTTTCCACAAGCATCCTGGACAGTTTCATCAACGCCCGCTGGCCGAATTTGATGCAGTGCTCAGGGGTCTGGATGTACAGATTGTCATTGCGTGTGAACAGCTGTGATGGATCCAGGGGAACGGTTTCTGTGGTGTTGAGAACCAGGGTGCGGGAGCCCTTCATGTCAAAAACAAACAAGGCCGTGTCCTCATAA
>JAABSS010000173.1 GCA_011390235.1 Desulfotignum sp. | reverse complement strand
TTTTCCTCATACTGGTCCCGTATTTGAAAAACATGGTACCCCTGGTCATCTTTGCGGATGGATTTGTGAAAATATGAGATGATTTTGGGATGCTCGAATTTTCCATGTTTGTTTTGCCAGATGCCGTTTTTGTCCAGCCAGAAAACCGCTTTTTCCTTGGGAATGATTATTTGTTTTAATTGGGATGTCATGGTTGTGGCTCCTGTTGTATGTGAGATTCATTACTCCGTGTATTACCCCAAAATTTAATGAAGGACAACAGACAATCAAATTTCTTTTCCCATACAGGGCAAAAATCCAACATGCCTGATCCCCTGCCGGATCTGCCGGTAACTGCAGTGCTGCCGAAGGTCATCACCGCCCTGGCGCACACCGGCAGGGCAATTCTCCAGGCACCGCCCGGTTCCGGCAAAACCACCCGGGTGCCACTGGCCCTTGTGGACCAGGCCTGGCTGGCAGACAAAAAAATTTTCATGCTCGAACCCCGGCGGCTGGCAGCCCGAACCTGTGCCCATTTCATGGCCCGATTGTTAAACGAGCCAGTGGGAAAGACCGTGGGATACCGTATCCGTATGGAGAAAAAAACCAGTTCCAGCACCCGCATCGAAGTGGTCACAGAAGCCATTCTCACCCGGATGATACAGACCGACCCCGCCCTGGAAGGGGTGGGCCTGGTAATTTTTGATGAATTTCATGAACGCCATATCCACAGCGATCTGGGGCTGGCCTTGTGCCTGGAGTCGGCAGAGGTACTGCGGCCGGATCTGCGGATTCTGGTCATGTCCGCCACCATGGACACCCATGCCCTGGCCGCTTTATTGGATCCGGCCCGGGTAATTGTTTCCCGGGGCCGGGTATGGCCGGTACAGACATTTTATTTTCCCCCTGATCTATCCCGCCAGGGACCGGGAGGGTTTGCCCCTGTGGTGGCCGGGTGTGCAGCAGCTGTTTTAAAAGCTCTGGCAGAACATACAGGCGATATTCTGGTGTTTCTGCCGGGAGCGGCACAAATCCGGCAGGCCGCCCGAATGCTGGAAGGCCGGATCGGTCCCGGTGTCCGGATTTTTCTGTTGTCCGGACAACTGTCTTTGGAAAAACAGACTGCAGCCATCGCGCCTGCAGGACCCGGGAGCCGTAAAATTGTTCTGGCCACCGCCATTGCCGAAACATCTCTGACCATTGAAGGGGTTCGTATTGTGGTGGATTCAGGATTGATGCGCAAGCCCAGATTTTTTCCGGGTACCGGCCTCACCCGCCTGCAGACACTGCCTGTTTCCAGGGCATCGGCAGACCAGCGCCGGGGCAGGGCCGGCCGCACCGCTCCGGGCATATGCTTCCGCATCTGGTCGGAACATGTGCACAAGGGGATGGTGCCGTTTACCAGGCCTGAAATTTTGGAGCAGGACCTTGCCGGGGTTGCCCTGGAACTGGCCCTGTGGGGGGTTCGCGATCCCCGGGAACTCAGATGGCTGGATCCGCCCCCGCAGGAAGAATTCCTTCAGGCCCGTTACCTGCTGTACAATCTGGGAGCTCTGGATGACCAGGACCGCATTACCCCTCACGGCAGGGCAGTTGCCGGAGCCGGCATCCACCCCAGGCTGGCCCATATGGTTTTGGAAGCAAAACGCCACGGCAATGGTTTTCTTGCCTGCTGCCTGGCGGTCTTGCTGGAGGAAAAAGATATGATGTCAGGAAAGTCTCATGATCCTGATATCCGCCTGCGCATAGATCTACTGCGGTCCCTGCAGCTGGTTTCGTCCAAAGGCGCGGAGACGGCGAAGCCCCGCTGTCAGGACGGCAACTTTGATCAGGAAATGCCAGACCGCCGCAAACTGCACAGGGGCCGGGCAGAAAATATCCTGGCAGCAGCCAGAAACCTGGCCCGTAAGATGCATGTGAAAGAGGCGGCACTGGAGACAAAAAATGCCGGTATCACCCTTTTCCTGGCGTATCCTGAACGGGTGGCCAGGCGCAGAAATGCCTTGTCCTATGTCATGGCATCCGGCAGCGGTGCTTATTTCACAGAACCCAATACCGTTTCGGTCCATGAGTATATCCTGGCCGCCCACGTGGAGGGACATCCCAAAAACGCCCTTATTTTTCTGGCAGCCCCGATCCTGCTGCAGGAGCTGGAACAGGTTTTGTCACACCGTATGGAAACACAAGATTTTGTGGACTGGGATGCAGACAGAAAACTGGTGCGGGCCATGCGCCAGACCCGGTACGGCCGGATTCTGATCCGACAGACCCCGGTACCGGATCCGGATTCAGAGGCGGTTCAGACAACCATGATTGCCGGCATCCGCCAGATGGGGCTGTCTTCTCTTCCCTGGACCCGCAAGCTGGCGTACCTGTGCAACCGGGTATGTTTTCTGCGGGAACATGGCGGGATCACCAGTCTGCCGGACCTGTCTGACCAGGCACTGGTGGAGACACTGCCGTACTGGCTGGGTCCGTTTATTACCAATATCCGGTCCGCCCGGGATCTTAAACAGATAGATCTGGCAAGTGCTGTGACATCCCTGTTGTCGTGGAATGACCGGCAGATAGTGGATCATCAGGCCCCATCCCATATTACCGTTCCATCCGGTTCCCGTATCCCTGTGGCATATACGGACGGCCGTACGGTTCTGGCTTCGCCGGTTCTGGCGGTCCGGCTCCAGGAAATGTTCGGCCGGACCGAAACCCCCACGGTGGCAAATGGAAAAATTGCCGTAACCCTGCACCTGTTATCACCTGCAGGCAGGCCGGTCCAGGTGACCCGGGACCTGGAAAATTTCTGGAAAAATACGTATAAAGAGGTAAAAAAAGACCTTGCTGGGCGCTATCCCAGACATTTCTGGCCGGATGACCCGTTATCTGCTGTGGCCACCCGCAGGACCAGGCCTAAAAAAAAATGAACCATACAGCGGTGGAGATAAAACCCATGAATGATAACCGCATTTCTTCAGACTCGGAACGGGCCGGGGCGCTGCTGGCCGGGACCCGGGATACTGCCATGAAACATGTATCACAATTGCTGGACACCCGGGGCTTTGATGTACCGGTTCTGGCAAGTGCCATGGACCGGTTTGTAAAATCCCTGGTCCCATTGCCCCGGGCAGCTGCCTGTAAAACCGGGTGTGTCTGGTGCTGCCATTTGCGGGTGGGGGTATCCATTCCCGAAGCCCTGGTGATTTTCCATGAAATCAGGGCACAGGCTACGCCGGAAGGCCTGGCTTTTTTGAAACAACGGATTTTTAAAACATCAGACAGAGGCGATATCCTGGATGAAAACTTCTGGCGCAGGTTCCGATGTCCCTGCCCTTTCCTGGATGTGGACGGTACAGACCACTGTCTGATATATGGACTGCGTCCTTTTTCCTGCCGGGCGTTTCATTCCCTGGATGAAGCGGCCTGCCGCAGGGGATATGACCAGGGCATGGAGATCCAGGTACCGTGCTTTCCCCTCTACCGGGCGAGTGTGGACCTGTATTCTTCCGTGCTGATTCAGGTTGCGGCCCAAAAGGGGCTGGCATCTTTTCAGGTGGGATTTATCAGGGCCCTGGAAATTCTGTTTACAGATG
>JAABSS010000172.1 GCA_011390235.1 Desulfotignum sp. | reverse complement strand
GGCAAACCGTTCATGGATCTGCTGACACAAATGAATGCGACCATTGCGCAGGCCAAGGAGATGAAAGAACTCAAAAATATGGCGGTCAAGCTGGAGCAGGCTGTCAACAAGCTCGGCGAGGTGGCCATGCACATGGGCATGACCGCCATGTCTGAAAAAGTGATGGATGCCTTTGCTGTGGCCCATCCGTTTCTGGATATCACAGGTGATGTGGTCATGGCCTGGCTGGAACTGTGGCGGGCGGTTGTTGCACAGCCCAAAATTGAAACCGCCAAAAAGAAGGATGCCGCCTTTTACCAGGGACAGGTGAAAACCGCCCAGTATTTTATTTCCTGGGTCCTGCCTGCCACCCTGGGAAAAATGGAGGCCCTCCAGGGCAATATCCCTGCAATAATGGAAATGCCGGATGCAGGGTTTGCCGGATAATGTTTGTAAAACCAGCATCTTTGCCGTAAAAAAAGCCCATCAAAAAATGTCCGGCAGGGATGCGCCGTCCGGAGATGAAATCTGACATGCGAGGTCCTGAAACAGACCGGTTCGGGCCGGCTTTCAGACATCACAGGTCTTTTTTGGGCTTGAAGTCATTTTTATTCAAGTGGTGGCGCTTTAAAAGCCGGTTGAGCTGTCTGGGGGTGATCCCGGCCCTGGCAGCCGCCTTGTCAATGCGGCCCTGGACCTGTCCCAGCAGGACTGTGAGATAGGATTGTTCAAACCGGTCAATGGCCTGCTGCCTTGCCCGGCCCAGATTGGTGCCGGCATCATCTTCCTGAACGGAAGAATCACAGTCCGGCATGGTTTCCAGAGGAAAGCTGTGGGGCATGAGCTGGGAAGACTGTTCCAGGATATAGGCCCGTTCAATGATATTTTCAAGTTCACGGATGTTTCCCGGCCAGTCATAGCGTGCGAACTTTTCCATCACCAGCGGATGTATGCCGCTGATATTTTTTTTGTATTTGATGTTCAGTTTTTGCACAAAGAGATCAGACAGATAGGGCAGGTCTTCACGCCTTTCATGTAGCGGGGGCATCTGGATGGGGAAAATATTCAGTCGATAATACAGATCTTTTCTAAAATGTCCTGTTTTCACCAGTTCAAAGATATCTGCATTGGTGGCTGCAATGATCCGGACATCGGACTGCAAAGAGATATCACCGCCGATACGGTTGAAAATACCGTCCTGCAGCACCTGGAGCAGTTTGATCTGGGCTGCCGGCGTAATGGTGCCGATTTCATCTAAAAAAATGGTGCCGCCTTTGGCCATTTCAAATTTTCCGGGTTTTCTGCGGTCCGCGCCGGTGAACGCCCCTTTTTCATGTCCGAAAAGTTCACTTTCAATCAGGGTGTCCGGTATGGCACCGCAGTGGACTTCAATAAATGGTTTGTCAAACCGCTGGCTGTGCCAGTGAATCAGCCGGGCTGTCATGCCCTTGCCCGTGCCTGTCTCACCCAGCAGCAGCACCGTGGCAATGGTGGGGGCCACTGACTTGATACTTTCATATACTTTTTTCATGCAGGGATTTTTTGACTGAATAACATCCAGCCATTCGGTTTTCCAGAAGTGGTCCCGCAGGTAATCCAGTTCAAAATCCCTGGAAAGCGCGCGGGTGACCGACTGTAAAAGCAGCTGTATGTCCTGTTTTCTCACAGGAGACGGCAGGTAGCCGGCTGCACCCTCTTTTACCGCCTTTAAAGCGGTTGTCATATTTTTTTTGTCACACAGCACCACAAACTGTACAAAGGGATTGGCTGCCACAAACGGGTGGTTTGAAAACTGAAATGTGCGTGATTCAGGATGTTTTTCCAGCAGGAAAATATCTGCCATGATCATGTCAAAAGGTGATCTGGTATGCATGGCCCTGGCCGTGTCCAGATCCGGGGCATGACTGACGGCAAAAGATTTTTCCAGGACCCGGGCAATAAGGGCAAAATCATCTGCCTGGTCGGTCAGTACCAGTATGTCTTTCATGTGGACTCTCCAAAGCAATGGCCTGGCCTGGCAGGCGCTCTAACAAGAACAGCGAACAGGATGAAAATCTGGATTTCTATTAACAGTAACAGCCGTTTGTGTCAATCATTGATTGTCAGGTCAGGCAGTTTCACCCGGATCAAGGATGTGAAAGCTCTGCACATGAATGTGTTTTGATGATCCATGAACACTTACCCAGCCGGTAATGGTTACGGTTTCTCTCAAGTGACGGGTGAGGGATCGGCCGCAGTCACTGTCTGTTACAGCAAAAACATCCTCAGTAAAAGTGACGATGGCAGTACTGAGTATGTTGCCGTTTGTATCCCATGAGGCGGGAATGATAATTCCCTTGATGGATGTGAGTTGTGTTTCCATAACCGGAAATTAAAGCAAATAACGGGCCAGATCTCACGATTTTTTCAATATGGCCAATTATATCAAGATGCATTGGGGATAACCAATTATTTCAAAATTTCAAAAACATTCATTCGAATCTTTCGGATAACCAGGCTTATGCCTGGAACAGGATGCCGCCAGGGGCGGCATCCATATCAAATGGGTTACAGAACCGCCTGCTCCATCGGGGGATGGGCCTTTAAATATTCCAGGCGGTTGAGTCCGTTGAGGTAGGCCAGGGCAGAAGCGGTGATGATGTCGGGATCAGCCCCTTTGCCCAGGGCCACAATACCGTCTTCCTTGAGTCTTACCGTAACCTCTCCCTGGGCATCCGTGCCTTCTGTCAGGGCGGATATGGTAAATCTGAGCAGCTCGGACTTGGTGTTTGTGAGCTTGGAGATAATATTGTACACCGCATCGATGGGGCCGGTGCCTTCCAGGGCACCCTGGACCAGACGGCCGTTGATCTTGAGCTGAACCGATGCAGTGGGAAATACCGTGGATCCGGACAGCACATGGATATATTCCAGGCCGAAGACTTCGGGTGTCCGCAATACGCCTTCATTTATCAGGGCTTCAATATCTTCATCCAGGATCTGTTTTTTGCGGTCTGCCAGATTTTTGAACTTTTTAAACACAATATTGATCTCTTCTTCAGACAGGTCATACCCCATGCTCCGGATATGGGCGGCCAGGGCATGACGTCCGGAATGTTTGCCTAAGACCAGGCTGTTTTTGGTGATGCCCACGGTTTCCGGTTTCATGATTTCATAGGTCATGGGATTTTTGAGCACCCCGTCCTGGTGAATGCCGGCTTCATGGGCAAACGCGTTGGCACCCACAATGGCGCGGTTGGGCTGGACAAGGATACCGGTGATCATGCTCACCAGGCGGCTGGTGGGATAAATCCGGGTGGTGTCAATGGCAGTGGTGTGGCTGAAAAAATTGGGCCGGGTTTTCAAAGACATCACCACTTCTTCCATGGAGGTGTTGCCTGCCCGCTCTCCGATCCCGTTGATGGTGACCTCCACCTGGCGGGCCCCTTTCTGGATGGCCACCAGGGTGTTGGCAGTGGCAAGCCCCAGGTCATTGTGGCAGTGGACAGACAGCACCGCCTGGTCGATGTTGGAGGTGTTTGCAATAACATATTCGATCAGCTGTCCGAACTCTTCGGGAACCGCATACCCCACCGTGTCCGGCAGGTTGATGGTGGTGGCGCCGGCATCTATGACCGATTCAAACACCGTGCATAAAAAATCCGGGTCAGACCGGGAACCGTCTTCTGCGGAAAATTCCACATTGCCGGTAAAGGATGCTGCCAGTTTCACCGCTTCCACTGCCTGGCGCAGCACATCAGAGGGTTCCATCTGCAGCTTGTATTTCATGTGCAGTTCCGAGGTGGCGATGAATGTGTGTATTCTGGGGTTGACAGCATTTTTGACAGCATCCCATCCCCGCCGGATATCGTGTTCATCAGCCCGGCACAGGGCAGCCACCTGGGCTTTTTTCAGGCTGCCGGCAATTTTTTTCACCGCCTCGAAATCCCCGTCTGATGCTGCAGGAAACCCGGCCTCGATCACATCCACCCCCAGCAGTTCCAGCTGGCTGGCGATGCGCAGTTTTTCCGCTTGGTTCATGCTGGCCCCGGGGGACTGCTCCCCGTCACGCAGGGTGGTGTCAAATAT
>JAABSS010000171.1 GCA_011390235.1 Desulfotignum sp. | reverse complement strand
GAAGCTTATCACCACGGGCCTGAGCCTCGAACTCAGCCAGGACTTGATCGGGCAGTTCGTCGGTGAGGACAATCCATGCGCCGCGTATGTCGTCGGCCTGCGCCAGATTCTTACAGATCATCTGAATGAGCGGCCCGCGACGCTTCTCTTGCACAATCAGCAGGTTGATGTTTCGGAGGGATTGCAACACGCTGTTGAGGTACTCAATGCGGACAAGATTATGCTTGCGCTGAATCAAGCCGGCGAGTTGCCTCGCCAGTTCGCCGATAAGGTTCCACTCTTCCTTCCGAAACGGCCCCTCGTCCAACGCGGGCATTTCCTCCAGATAGCAGACCTCAACTGTCCCGACAGCTTCCCCCGAGAGCACGATGTCGGCGGACTGCTTCCAGGTTGTCTCCCTGAAATCCTCGGCCGCGAACTTTCTGCCCTCGAAGACGATCCGGGCGCGGCAGAACTCCGGATACTGCCAACCATTCGGAATCACGGACACCGTAGCCTTCAGCACCTCGTCGATTGATTTGAATGGTTTTGAGAAAAGGCTCAAAACGGCGTAAAGGCAGCCGATCTCCTTGACCCGCTCATTTAAATCAACGGTTTGCTCTTCGAACAGTTTTTCCAACCCCTGTCGATACCGGGATAGCTCAAATTCCGTCTCCTTACGCTCGGTGATGTCCTCGATCGCCAGCAGGATGATCTGTTCCTTGCCCACCGCCTGTTCAATCTGCCGGGCATTCAAAAGCATAATGCGCTTGCCGATGGTGGCAAAATTGTGTTCAACTTCATAGTTGTTGAACAGCTTGTTTTCCGGGAGGATTTTTTCAAGCAGTTCTCTTAACCCGGGAATATTCCATTGTCGGTTGCCAAGATCATAAATAAAACTGCCCAAAGTTTCTTCCCGCGTTACCTTGAATGAATCAATGAAACAACGGTTTGCCAAGAGAACCTTCAGATCTGAATCCAGCACCAAAAGGGGTTCATGTATTGTCTCTACAATTTCTTCGGATATATGGTCTATCATGATTTCTACCATAGCGCTGTCTTCCCTATATCAAAACTGACTATGCTTTTTTGATTAAACGGAGCTTTTGAATTGTCGAGGTCACAGCCCTTTTCCAGGATATGGCCGGCCATGCTGCGGACCTTGCCCCCGGGCTGATGAATCCGATACGCATTTTTTTGGGGTGTGATGGCTGGTAGGTTTTTCATAACAAGATTCCTTTGTATTGTGGGATGCGTTCATATGTGAAGGCAGGCAGGTATCAGGTGATCTGTATTTCATGATAAGGGGGTCCGCCTGCCCCCTCTTTGTTTCTTAAGATTTCCTGGATATGACATTTTGCATAAGACTGCTTCAGAATAATGGAGGAGGCTGCCCCGAAAATCTGGGTCCGGGACTCAATTTTTCTGACCACTGTCACTTTTGGTAATGGTTTTTCCCTGTTGGAAAAGGCAAGCAAGGTATTTTTTTGCTCGCAAAGCTCCTCTTTCAAAGATGTATATTCGGTAATCTGTTTGTTTTTTTGGGCAATTTCCCCGGCAATGGTATCCTGGCGGGCAAAGCCTGCATTAATGTCCGCCTCTGCTCTTTTTGCCCTTTTTCCCAGTTCTTTGATGGCTTTTGCGTCTTTTGTAACAGCCGGTATGTTTCCACCGGCTGTTAATTTTACTGTTTTGGTCTCAATGTCTTTTATTTCCAGCTCCGCTCGATCCTGGACATAGGCATGTTGTGAGATGACAGCATGCAGGTCCTGGTCTTCTTTTTCCAGCAGAACGATCCCGGATGCCAGATCATCGATGCTGCGGTCAATGATATCCAGCTTTGCATTTACAGCCGAAACCAGCTGGTTGACCTGTTCATCCACCCCCACTTTGAGAATGGACGGCTGGATGGCAGGCTTTCCCACAGTGCCGGCGGCAATGCCCAGTTTTGCAGAAATTTTTGAATTGATGATCATGCCGTTTGCGTTGACACAGGCCCCGCTCAGGCAGATGTCTGAATCGATGATCTCTTTTTGTACAACAAGGTCCCCAAATGCACTGATGGTTGAGTTGTGTACAAATTTCGCCTGGACCGAGCCTTTTACCCTGACAAGTTTGGTGTCTACAATGCCCAGAGATACATTCAGATCTCCGGTAATATCTATGTGTGCACCATTTATTTCTTTTGCTGTCAGTGAGGCACAGGTGATCTTGAAGCCCGGCTTGACTGTTCCCTGCACAATGACATTGCCTTTAAAATGCACATCCCCGGTTTCAAATCCCAGATCCCCTTGTATCTGAAATTCCGGGCATACAGACAATGACCCCATGGCATCCAGGTGGGGCTGGCCGGATTCGGTTGCATACATTTTATCTCCCTCTTCAGACACCCGTGTGCCGGCACCCGGTGAAAAATCCAGGTCAGCCGGCTCATCCACCATGAGCATCCTGCCATGCACATCAATGCCGGGTATGCCGGGTTCAGGAAATATTTTTTCCGCCAGAAGGGTATCTTCGTCAACATGGGGGATTTTTCCCCTGTCACTGAAGTCAATGCTGCCGTCTTTTCTGACCTTGCCGGCATGGCGAAATTCTGTGGGAAAATGATACCGGATTTGGGCATCTTTCGGAAACCTGGGCGCTCTGCCCTGTGCGATCAGGACCGGTTCATTTGCCGGCCCAGCCTTGAAAAGCAGGGCTGCGATTTCATCATCGGGTATTATGCCGGTGATGACCTTTTTTTTTTCAAGAAATTGTTTGACCAGGGCCGGGGTTAAATCCCGGGAGTCTGATTTTTTTATCTGCAGGAATGCTTGTGTGTTGTCATCCGAAAGGCTCAGTGCAAAAAAATCTTCCAGCCTGTCCTGCCTGGGCGGAAGTTCCATTTTTTTAAAAATAGCAAACACCCAGGGCATGAGGGTGTCAGCCATATCCTGGTAATCGGTTGTGGCAGGGGGCAGGGAGCCTTCAATGTGAGAGTTGTCCTGCGGCAGGGCTGTGGCGGCGGAAAAAGTTGCGGTTTGAAGCATTTTTTTTATTTCATCCTGCATTGCCAGAAACAGGGTAGAAAAGCTTTTGGGAGAAAAAGCGATATTCCAGTTATTCAGGATATCTTTGAGCAGCACAGGTCTGGGAGCAAAAACAGAACGGACACTGGATTCAAGAATCCGAATTTTTTTGTTTTTGCTTTCAATCTGATCGGCGTACAGGGCCTGTTTTTTTTTCAATTTGCCGGCAAGCTGAAACAGCTGCTTGTTCTGGCGGTGGGTGAGCTGCAAAAGGTTTTTCTGTTTCTGGATGGTTTCATATTGTTCGCAGCAGTGATTTACCTGGCTCAACACATCCTGTTCCTGGAGGGGGAGGGTCAGGCAGGCGTGGATGTTTGCAACATTAATGGCATTGACAAGGGTTTGCAGTTCAGATGCTTCTGCAATCAGTATCCGTTGGGTATCCGGTGCAATCTGTCTGGCCTGTTTAAGAATGTCATCCCCTCTCATTTTTGGCATTGCATAACTCGAGAGGACAAGGGCATAAGAAGGTGATTTTTTCAGTTCAGCAAGGGCTTCGGCTGCAGTAGAGAAGCTGTTCACTGTAAAACCGCTTTCCGTTAAAAGACTCTGAATTCTGCTGCGCAAAGCAGGAGTTGATTCAATCACCAGAATTTTATGAAAGTTTTCCTGTGAAATGGTTCTTTCCTTAGCAACCGGTGTCGGGATTTTCAGGCATTTCAAATCCGTTCCTGGCAGCAATGTCTGCAAATTGTCTGTAAAGTTCTGATGCCATGGCAGAATGCAGTGCATGCAAACGGGTCTGGTCAAGCAGCTGTTTTTTTTGCAAAAAAATCTGTATCTCCTGCATGTGATCCCGGCTCTCAAATTCTTTTTCAAGCCGGGTGGTTAATGCGGCAATCTGCTCATTTTTGTTGAGAAGGGCTTTCTGGTGGCGGTCGGTATCTTTTTTCAGGGCCACATTCAGTTTGTAAAGCATGGTGTTCTGTTCTTTGGCAAGGGTGAAAAGCCGGTGATTTTCCATAATGACAGCATAGTGTTCAAGATCGGAAGAGGGGGGGGGGGGGGGAGAG
>JAABSS010000170.1 GCA_011390235.1 Desulfotignum sp. | reverse complement strand
CTGTTCCTGTGTCTGTGTTGTTTCAGTATTCATGTCTTGATTTTCGTTTTCTTCAGTAATGTTGTTCATTAATGGTATTCCCCCTAATCGAATTTAGTTACCTGTCCTCATTGGGTCAAAAAGGACAAGTACAATTTGCCT
Organism: Desulfotignum sp.; assembly: GCA_011390235.1. Next base: position 3,927 of record JAABSS010000170.1, on the reverse strand, counting down.
TTATAGCAATAAAAAAAAACAAAATCAATAAAATAATCTTATGTTTTGATTGATTTTACAGATATGTGTGCATCTTATCCACTACCTGCCTGGGTGTCAGATAAGATGCATCGATGTGGATGGCATCAAAGGCAGGCTTCAAGGGTGCCTGGGCCCTTAAGGTATCATCTGTGTCACGCTTCTGGATTTGTTCTTTGACACGGGAAAACTCTTTTTTTTTGTCCTGCATCTCATCATAGCGCCGTCTGGCCCGCACGGACAGATCAGCAAAAAGAAAAAATTTGATCGTGGCATCCGGGAAAACCACGGTGCCCATATCCCGGCCTTCAAATACCGCATCCCGCTGCCGGGCGATCCCGCGCTGGATTTCCAGCAGGGCCGCTCTGACAGCGGATTTGGCAGAAGCGGCAGATGCCAGCATGGTGATCCGGGATGTCCGGATATGGGGGGTGATATCTTTTCCAGAAGAAAACAGCCGCAGGCCATCTTTTTCTAAACTGAAACGCAGATCAAGGGTAAAGAGAAATCTTTTCAGGACAGCATCGTTTTCCCAGGCAATATTCTGCTGAATAATTTCATATGCAACGCCCCGGTAAAGAGCCCCGGTATCAACCCGGACACATCCCAGGTCCTGAGCCAGCAGTCTGCTGACCGTTGTTTTTCCGGCCCCTGCTGGTCCGTCAATGGTGATGATGCGATGGGGCATGTCTGTTTATCCTCGGTTAGTTTTCAAAAAAAGGGTCAGGTATCTGATTTCAAAACTTTTTTCAACGCAGTGATAAATGCCTGATTTTCTGCAAAGGTGCCTGCATTAATCCGCAAAAACGAATCAAAACCGTATGATTTCATGGACCGGACAATCACCCCCTGCCTGAGCAGTTTGTGAAAAATTTCTGTGGCATCGGTTTTGACATCCACCATCAGGAAATTGGCCTGGGTGGGCAATGGCTTTAACCCCATGGCGGACAGCTCAGCAGTTAAAAAATCAATACCCTGGTGAATGACATCAATGCTATGTTCCAAAAAGACCTGGTCGGCCAGAGCAGCCTTTGCCGCTGTCTGGGCCAGGCCGTTGACATTGAAGGGCTGGCGGATCCGGTTGAGGATTTGGGCTGCTTCTTTGTCCATGATGCCGTACCCGATCCTGAACCCGGCCAGGCCATAGGCTTTGGAAAATGTTCTCAATGTCACGATTCTGGAATCCTGCAACGGTTTTTCCAGGGAATTGAACACATCCGGATCCCTGACAAACTCCATATATGCCTCATCCACTACAATGAGTACATCAGAAGGAATTTTTGCCGCAAACTCCTGGAAAGCATCCCTGGTAATGGTACTGCCGGTAGGGTTGAAAGGATTGGTGACAAAGACCATACGGGTGTGAGGAGATATATTTTGGGCTATTGCACAAAGATTGGTATCAAATCCGTCCAGGGGCACCATCACCGGCACCCCTTTTGCTGTTTTTACACTGATTTCATACATGAGAAAAGAAGGCAGGGGCATCAGGGCCTGGTCTCCTGGGTCTAAAAAAGCATGGGCCAGAAGGGCGATAAGATCGTCAGATCCATTGCCCAGCACGATGTTTTCCGGTGCCACCCGGTATTTTCCGGCCAGAGCACAGCACAGATCATGGGCAACCGGTTCCGGATACCGGTTCATGCCGGACAAACTTTTCAGCACAGCTGCGTGCACCGTGGTAGAAAATCCCAGGGGATTTTCATTGGATGCCAGTTTTACAGCGGAATGGATATGATATTCCCGGCACAGCTCAGTTAGAGGTTTACCAGCTTCATAGGGTGTGATACCGGCAATGGACCTGCTTGTCTTAAACTTCATTTAATTAGGAACTCCTTGTGGTAGAACCACAATATTTAGTTAGGATTTGAATTTTTGTCAACACCTGTGATAAAAATCTCAGGCACAACAAATTGCCAATTTTATGGAGATAATACATGTCCCCCTGTGTAAATCTTGGGCTTGAGAATCTGAAACACTGTCCCCCGGCTGCTTTGCAGGGTTGTCGGCTGGGCCTGCTGGCCAATCCCGCATCGGTTGATTCACGGTTTACCCATGCCCTCGAAGTCATCTCGGACCTTTTCCCGGGACAACTCACCGCAATTTTTTCTCCCCAGCACGGATTTTATGCGGAAAAACAAGACAATATGATCGAATCAGACCATGGCATGGAACCGGATCTGAACATTCCCATATACAGTCTTTACAGCAGCACCCGGGTCCCTGATTACCGGATGCTGGCAGACATCGACACACTTGTGGTGGATATCCAGGATGTCGGCACCCGGGTGTATACCTTTATATATACCATCTCCCTGTGCATGGAAGCAGCCGCACAGATGAACAAAAAAGTGGTTGTCCTTGACCGGCCCAATCCCATAGGCGGCTTTCAGGTGGAAGGCAATGTGCTGGACCCTTCGGCAGCTTCATTTGTGGGACGGTTTCCCATTCCCATGCGCCACGGCATGACCGTGGGAGAAATCTGTCAATTCTTCAACCATGAATTTCAACTGGGGTGTGATCTGACCATTGTTCCCATGACCGGGTGGCAACGCAGCATGTACTGGCAGGACACCGGTCTGGCATGGATCCCGCCCTCTCCCAATCTGCCCACCCCTTTATCATGCATGGTCTACCCGGGCCAGGTGATTTTTGAAGGCACCAACATCAGTGAGGGCCGGGGCACCACCCTGCCCTTTGAACAGTTCGGCGCCCCGTTTCTGGACACATCCCAAATAGAACCGCTGCTGAACCGGATGGTTTCCGGCGCCTGGTTCAGGCCGGTATGGTTTCAGCCCACATCCGGCAAATGGCAGGACCAGGTATGCAAAGGATTCCATATCCATGTAACAGACAAAAATGTTTTCAGCCCTTATGCTGCATCCCTGCTGGCATTGCAGCTGATCATCAGGCACCACCCGGATGCGTTTGCCTTCAAGCAGCCCCCCTATGAATATGAATATGAGCGGCTGCCCATGGATCTGATATTGGGAGACAAAAATATCCGGGAATGTATCGCTGCACTGGAAGACATAAAAATTCTGGAAGATTGCTGGCAAAAGGATCTGTCCACCTTTAAAACCATTTCCAGAAACTATTATCTCTATGACTGAGGTCTTTTCGGATAAAACAGTTTTTCATCCCACAAAAAAAAAGGGCCGCTTTGCAACAGGCCCTTCTTAATAAAAAATATACGCAAACCGGTTTATTTGCTTTTTTTCAAATCGTTGAGCTCTTTTTCAAGTTCAGCAATTCTGGACTCGTCATCAGCAGGGACGTCTTTGCCCTCCTTGTTTTTCCAGGAGTCCTTGAGTTCATCAAAGCCCAGATACAGAGCCAGCCCACCGCCCAGCAGCAGTACAGGCGGAATACATCCAGCCAGAAGATCCAGAAATTCACCAAACCAGACTGCCAGTCCCACAACACCGAGAAGAACAGCAATCGCACCACCAATTAATGTTTTCATAAAGACATCCTCCTTAAAATTTTATTCAACACCCAAATCATCAAAACAATTAAGCAACTACTTGCGTTTGTTAATGGCGTGTGAAAAATAACACAGCCCAAACGATTAATCAAGGCTATTTTGGGAGGGTTTCATACCTGGTGCAGCCAATTATGATATTGCCTTTAAACACCAGTTTTGATAATACCTAGTGGTTGTATACCACCACAGCAAGGCCAACCATTAAAGGGAAATTTCATGAACCTGTTTGCGCAGCTCAAAACCATTGTTCCCAGAACCAGGGCAAAGATTCGCACCACCATTGATTGCCTGCTGGGAGACACCCATGATTATTTTTCCAATCTTTATCCCGGCAACCACAGCTATATCACAAAAAAAATCCTCAACCGGCTTATTCGAAAATTTACCCTGGATGACCATAGCCTGGAAAAAATCCAATCTGT
>JAABSS010000169.1 GCA_011390235.1 Desulfotignum sp. | reverse complement strand
GGTCCTGGTTTTTCAGATACCATTGCATGAGAATAAAAGAGGAGTATTTTGATACCTGGCCGGCTGCTTCATTGCCTTTGAGTACCAGAGCGTGGGGGTCGGCTGCGGCAATGGTGTCCACAAGGCCGATATCCCTGACTTCCAGGAGTAGTTTTGTCTCCCCCAGGTGTATTTTCTGTGGCACAGCACCTGTTTTTGATACCGGGACAACCACTAGATCCAGGTTGGAAAAAGCTTTTTTCTCCAGATCTTTGAGCAGCAGGGGATCAGGTGCTGAAAGGCGCAGACCGAAACTGATATTTTCTTTGGCCAGCAGCATTGTTTTTTCGAAAATATCATCCCTGGTCAAAAATTCGGTGTCAAAAACAGGCAGGGCACCGGCTGCATAAATAGCGGTAAAATACGAAATATCAAATACCTTGACCGGGGTATAAATCATCAAAGGCAGTCTTGCGTGCAATACTCTTGTTATCATGGTGTATCTCCATTTTGGCATCCTGATTTTTCGCGGGACACTGTTTTTGTTTTTTTGTATACGTGAACCTGAAATACAATATCAAGAATCATGCCACAAGACATAACAACAACAACAGACTGAATCTTAAAGGATTTTCATCATCTCCCTGATAAATTATCCGGGGAATGCCGTTTTTTTTATTGCATTTTATGAACATTGCCTGTACAAAAATCCCCATTATTATTCATGGAGCTGGTTATGAAAAAAGCGGTATTGACTCAAAAGGAGCGTCAGTTTTTTAAAACAGTTCATAATGCTGCATTTGCCAACCCTTTCAGTGATTTGCGGGAGCGCCTGGACCAGAAAATAGCCGGCTTGTTTCCATCAGCGGCCCGCAGGGAAAGCAAGGATATGTGCGTCCTGGAAGTGGACCGGCAGCTGCAGAAACTGAAACGTCAGGACAGGGAAAACATCAACCAGTATGGAGGCGAGGACCGGGAAGTGTTGCGGGTGGTGTATCTGTTTGACATTTTTCACAAATTCCGGGACCATTTTGACCAGTTGATTCAGGACCAGATAGCTGCCGGAAATGATCCGGTGCCGGTCAGGTTTGTGGATGATGCCAGAGAGATGACGGTGGAAAAAGGCTTTTCTTTGGCCACATTTTACCACTATTTTGCCCTGTCATTTCAGCTGCGCCGGGCCTTTTACTTTATTTCAAAAACTTTGGTGGGCAGCAGTCTGTGCATGAAGAAGCTCAAAAAGCATCTCTGGTACAATGTGTTTACCTATAATATTGAACTGTATGACCAGCATCTGTGGAACAAAATGGAGGATTTTTCCACCCTTTTGCTGGGAGAGACCGGTACAGGAAAAGGAACCGCAGCCAAGGCCATCGGCATGAGCGGCTTTATTCCCTTTGACGAAAAACACGGGTGTTTTTCTGAGAGTTTCACCCGGACCTTTTCTTCTCTGAACCTGTCCCAGTATCCGGAAACCCTGCTGGAATCAGAATTGTTCGGCCACACCAAAGGGGCGTTCACCGGAGCGGTGGAAGATTACCAGGGGGTGCTGGACCGATGCAGTTCCCATGGGGCCATCCTGCTGGATGAAATCGGGGAAATCCCCGGCCATGTGCAGGTCAAACTGCTGCGGGTCCTCCAGGAAAGAACCTTCACCCCGGTGGGGGCCCATGCATCATCCCGGTTCAACGGCCGGGTCATTGCCGCCACCAACCGCCCAAAGCAGGAAATTATTGATGGCAACATCTTCAGAGAAGATTTTTACTACCGCCTGTGCTCGGATATTATCGAAGTGCCGCCGTTGCGGACCAGGATTCAGCAGCATCCTCCGGAACTGGATGACCTGCTGGATTTCACCATTCTGCGCATGACCGGGATCCAATCGACAAAAATTGTTTCCAAAGTCAAAAGAATTATTGACCGCCGCCTGGGAAACCATTACGCTTGGCCGGGAAATGTCAGGGAACTGGAGCAGTGCGTCAGAAGTGTGCTGCTCAGGCGGGACTACCTGGGCAAACATGAACAAGAAGACCCGTCTCTTACCCATTTTCTGTGCCAGGGCATCCAGTCGCAAAATCTGCCGGTTGCGGACCTTTTGTCCGGATACTGTACCCTTTTGTATGACAATCTCGGCACCTATGAAAAGGTGGCCCAAAAAACCGGACTGGACAGAAGAACGGTTAAAAAGCATATTATGAACCACATAAAGGCCTGAGGAGATCCATGCTTTCTTTTCTTCCCTCTCCCCTCAAAGGGGTATTATCAGTGATGATATATCTCCTAAACACCATTGTCCACACTGTACCGCTGATCCTGTTATCCCTGTTTAAATTTGTCCTTCCCTTTCACCCTGTGAAGGTGATTCTGGACAAGCTGCTCATGGCCATTGCAGGCCTGTGGATACACATCAATTCTCTGACCACTGATCTGTTCTGCCGTATTGACTGGGATATCCGGGGACTGGAACAGCTCAGTCCTAAAGAATGGTACCTGGTTCTTTCCAACCACCAGTCCTGGGTGGATATTCTGGTACTCCAGAAAACGCTGAACAAAAAAATTCCCATGCTCAAATTTTTTTTAAAAAAAGAATTGATCTGGGTCCCGTTTCTCGGACTTGCCTGGTGGGCCTTAGATTTTCCATTCATGAAACGGTATTCCAAAGATTTTCTGGCAAAATACCCCCATCTCAGGGGCAGGGACCTTGAAAACACAAAAAAAGCCTGTGAAAAATTCAGGCATATCCCGGTTTCCATCATGAATTTTGTGGAAGGGACACGGTATACCCCCCAAAAGGCACAAACATCATCCTTTGCCCACCTGCTTACCCCCAAAGCCGGCGGCATTGCCTTTGTTCTGGGGGCCATGGGTGAACATGTGAACAAAATCATCGATGTCACCATCGTCTACCCCGGCGGAATCCCCAGTTTCTGGACATTTATATCCGGAAAAACCCAAAGAATCATAGTCGATTTTCAGGTATTTGAGGCGGGATGGCAGCTGCAGGGGGATTATTTTAACGACCCGGATTTCAGGGAAAGGTTCTGCCGGTGGCTGAACCGGCTCTGGCAGGAAAAAGACAATAAAATAAAACAGATGCTGTCCTGAACCATTGCTGATTTACAGGTTTGTCACCTGCAGTTCATAGATCTGATGGGATTCATCACTGCCTGGTTTCAGGATCTCCATGATTTTTGCACGGCGGACCATGTCCTTGACCACCATCTCGCTTTGCTTTCCCTTGATCATGGTACCGGGCTGGATGCTGCCATCCACCCTGACAACAGGATTTCCCGGATTTTCCAATGACCATCTGGTCAGGCGCTTTTTTTCTTCAAGCAGATCCGTCAGCCCGGCATTGAGGGTTTTCAGCTGGTGTTCAATACTCTCAATGGATGCTTCAATGGATTCAGCTTTTTCAAAGCTCTGGTCCAGCTGTTTTTCTGCATTTTGTGCATTGGTTTCAAACTGGGCAATCTGCTGCCGGAGATCGGCAATGGCCTCTTTTTTGTCCGGCTGTGACTGCAGGTCTTTGATTTCCTGATGCAGTCTGTCCTTGTCCAGCTGGGACCGGTCCTGGATATGGGCCAGTTTTGTGATATGTTTTTGAAGTTCTGCATTCTGTTCTTGTAACCGTGCCTGTTTTTCTTCCTGTACCGCAATATTGTCCTTTATTTCCTTGATCTTTGCCTGGATCTTTGCGTTTTCCTTTTCAAAGAATAAATCATGCCCCACACGCACCATACAGGGGCCGGCAGTCTGTGTCCCGATATCTCTGGCCGTCATTCCCATCTTGGCGGCTATCTCTGAGGAAATGAGCTTGCCGCTTTCAATGATGCAGGAACCGGAACATGCAATGGTTGAATCAACGATCTCTTTGGCGATATGGACATTTCCCATGCAGATGATCTCAGACTTATGGATAAATTTGGCAGTAACATCCCCCCTGGCATAAATTGTGGCCTCATTGATCCCGCCCTTTACATGTACATTGCCCTCTGCGGTCACAACACCCCCATCCAGTTCCACACATATGACATCATTGCCTTTAACTTTGAAACCCGCCTTGATACACCCTTTCACAGTCACATTGCCGTCATATTCAATATGGCCGGTTTCATAAT
>JAABSS010000168.1 GCA_011390235.1 Desulfotignum sp. | reverse complement strand
TCTTCCACCAGCAGCTTGTCTTTAAATGCCTTTGTTACATGCTCGGCCACAATGACCTTGTCTCCCAGACGGGGTCCCGGCGGGATAAAGATCTCCATCTCTTTTTCCTGGTCTTTTGCATCTTTTTTGAGCAGATCTTCATAGGCATTGATCCTGGCCTTGGATTTGGTGCGCCTGCCCTTGGGAGACATTTTGATCCATTCCAGTTCCCGTTCCAGGGTTTTCTGGCGCTTGCCTTCCCCTTTCTGCTCGATGGCCAGGCGCTGCTGCTTTTGTTCCAGCCAGGAGGAATAATTGCCTTTCCAGGGAATGCCTTCCCCCCGGTCCAGCTCCAGTATCCAACCGGCCACATTGTCCAGAAAATACCGGTCATGGGTCACGGCAATGATGGTGCCTTCGTACCGGTTCAAATGCTGTTCCAGCCAGGACACGGACTCTGCATCCAGGTGGTTGGTGGGCTCATCCAGAAGCAGGATGTCGGGCTTGGACAGCAAAAGCCGGCACAATGCCACCCGGCGCTTTTCCCCCCCGGAGATGACAGCCACTTTCATCTCTTCCGGTGGGCACCGCAGGGCATCCATGGCCATTTTCAACCGGGCATCCAGGTCCCAGGCATCCAGATGGTCCAGTTGTTCCTGGATTTTGCCCTGGCGTTCGATGAGCTTGTCCATCTCATCATCTGACATGGGTTCTGCAAATGCTTCTGAAACCTTTTCATATTCCGCCAGCAGATCCACGGTTTCCTGGACACCTTCCTCCACCACCTCCCGGACGGTTTTGGTTGAATCCACCAAAGGTTCCTGTTCCAGAAACCCGATGGTGTACCCTTTGGATAAAATGGTCTCGCCGGAAAATTCCGTGTCTCTGCCTGCCATGATCCGTAACAACGAGCTTTTGCCTGATCCGTTGAGGCCCAGTACCCCGATCTTGGCCCCGTAGAAATAGGACAAAGAGATATCCTTGAGCACCTGACGCTTGTCGTGGAACTTGCTCACGTTGATCATGGAGTAGATCACTTTTTTGGTATCTTCGGTCATGGAGGCTCCTTACCCGGTCACGGCAATGCATTCAATTTCCACCAGGGCATCCTTGGGCAGGCGGCCCACCTGAAAGGCGGATCGGGCCGGTTTGTGTCCTGCCAAAGCTTTTTCGTACACCGTGTTCATGCCGGCAAAGTCCTCCATGGATGCCAGAAACACCGTTGCTTTCAGTATTTTGTCCAGCCCGGAGCCGGCAGCCGCCAGCACGGCAGCTACATTTTTCATGACCTGTTCGGTCTGTGTTTCGATGGTGTCTCCTGTGATTTCCATGGTTTCCGGATCCAGAGGGATCTGGCCGGAGGCAAACACCAGGTTTCCCTGGACAATGGCATGGCTGTAGGGGCCGATGGCAGCCGGGGCCGTGGGAGCAGTGATAATATTCATAAAATCTCCTTAAACGTTATGGTTTGTTTGTTTTTTCATCATTATAAATGTATGTATTTTATATGAAAGCCGTCAGCCGTCAGTACTCAGCTAACAGCTAAAAGCTAAGAGCTAAGAGCTAATGGTACTGGCTGATGACCGGCTCTTTGAGAATCAGCTCAATGGCCTGTTTTGCTGCCCCGGCCACCCGGGGAAAACTCTGATCGATTTTGGCGATCTGGCGCAGGTTTTCTGCGGTGCGCAGAATCAGCCTTGCAAAATCGCCTTCTGCATAATCGGATCCGGCCATGAGTTCTTCCCAGGGGGTGTCGTGCCCCCAGAAATACATGAGTAACGCCGGCTGGACAAAAAGGTTGGGCGCTGAAAATCCACTGGACAGCAATTTCATGGCAAAGGGTTTCAACCCTTTTCTCACATCCAGAAAGCATTCCTTGAGCCGTTTGGGGAGGGTGCCTTCAAAAAGCAGGTCATCCTTGAATTCTTTTTCATTGACAAATGCCGCCATGATGGCGGCCAGCAGAGCCGGGTCCTGGTCCGGCAGAAGGTTGAGTCTGATACCCTGGGCCACCAGCAACGGGGAGTCAATTCTGAGTTTTGAGGTCCACAGGCCGTCTTCTGTAAGGTTGCCGTCATCGGTGATAAAGCCTTCTTCAGCCATGAAATCCATGTGGGCCAGAAAATCATTCCACAGCAGTGCCAGGTCCTGGCCGAACCGTTTCCTGGCTGCTTTGGAGCGTTTTTCTCCGGCCGAGATGAGATAAGAGGCAAAGGAGTTGTCCAGCAGGGTCCGGATCTGGTCGGGAGAGTGGGAAAGCAGTAGGTTCAGGACCATGGAAAAATCGATTTTGATCTGGCTGTCCACATCCAGGGCCGGGGCGTTCACCAGTGCGGCAATTTTTTTAACATCCATGAATTTGCCCGGCAGCACCAGGGCAAATCCGATATTGTCCATGCCCCGGCGGCCGGCCCGGCCAGCCATCTGCTGGAATTCACTGGGGGTCAAAGACTGGAAATCCACGCCGTTGAACCGATCGGAATTTAAAATCACCACAGAGCGTGCCGGAAAATTCACCCCTGCAGCCACAGTGGAGGTGGCAAACATGGCGTTGAGCAACCCCTTTGCCATCAGGGTTTCCACCACCACCTTCCAGGCGGGCAGATGGCCGCTGTGGTGGGCCGCGCACCCTTTGCGGGCCAGATCCCGGCGGTGGGGGTGGTCGCTCAAGTGGGGATTGCCTGCCACAAGATCATCCAGGGTCTGCTCCAGGGCAGCCTTTTTTTTGGGTGTTTTGTTGAGCAGATCAGGGTTGCACAGCTTCAGGGCCTGGTCACAGTCAGCCCTGGATTTTAAAAAAAAGATGGCCGGCAGCAGGTCGAATTTGTCCATGACTGCAAGGATCTGTCCGAAATCAGGCAGCCGGCCCGGCGGAGCAATGGCTGGCGGATTTTTGGTGTTTGCATAAGCAAAGACCTTGTCATGAAGCTCAGGGGAGGGACCGGTATTTTTTTTGAGCAGCGGATACAAGGTGCCGGAAGGGTGAAAAAATACCGGGTGCAACGGCACCGGCCGCCGCCTGTTTTCCACGATCCGGCAGGGTCTGCCCCTGATGGCGGTCAGCCATCCGGCAATCTGGTCGGAATTGCCGATGGTGGCGGACAGCAAAAGGATCGGGATGCGCACCGGCAGGTAGATCATGATCTCTTCCCAGACAACCCCGCGTTCCGCATCCCCGAGATAATGGGCCTCATCCAGGATGATCAGGTCGCAGTCCAGGCTTTCTCCCGTGTGCATGGCATCATACAGCTGGTTTCTCAGGATTTCCGTGGTGCCGATGATGACAGCGGCATTTGTATTCTCTTTTATATCGCCGGTGAGTATCCCTACGTTCTCAGAACCGAACAACTGGGAAAACCGGGTATGGATGGAGTTGGTCAATGCCTTGAGGGGTGTGGCATACCAGATCCTGCCGTTTTTTTCCAGAGACTTTCTGGTCACTTCTTCGGCAATCCAGGTTTTGCCTGCACCTGTGGGAGCGGTCACCAGACAGTCTGTCTCCTGGATGGCCTGGATGGCTTCCAGCTGAAACGGATCCGGGACAAAAGCCTTGTCTTCCGGCACACCGATTTTTTCAAATATGCGCAGAAGGCCCTTGTCCGCCCCTGGCTTCATGGGCGGTATGTTCTTGGGCTTGGACCGGGATTTATTTCCCCTGTGGTATCGGTTTGATTTCATATCGCATGATTGTAATCAATATCAGCCAATTGTGCAAGCCCTGTTACCGGCAGGAAAAATTAAGGGTTACATCCGCATTATACGGCATTTTTTAAGTTAAGTATTTTGGCTTGTGATGATTCCAATATGGAATCGCGAAGAAAAGCACTTGCCTCTAATATTTCTATGCCGATCAACTCACCATTTTCATTCAACTCGGCTGTGATATTTGGGCTCAGCTCAATGCTGTCAGCTTCTTTTTCCTCGGAGATAACTATGTGCAAAATATCTTCATCTTTAAAGTATGTCATTTTTGTTTTATCCATATATGAACCTCCCTGTTTTAAGCCGGAAATTAATCTGTTGTCGCGTTGTTGCATGAATTGTGACAGGTGTTATTTCGTTCCCATGCTTTTCATATGGAACTATAACCAGCCTTTGATCATGTTTGCCTACTGCAATTACACGTTGGGTGGTTGTATCAAAATATCT
>JAABSS010000167.1 GCA_011390235.1 Desulfotignum sp. | reverse complement strand
CAGGGCAGAAAACCGAAGGAGTTTGATCCGGCCCCTTATGTGGCAGCCCAGACCCGGGCCCGAAACAACCGTATCGGCATGTGGTCTTTAGGCAGCCGCTATAAAAGCCCCGGGCAGTGGCGAAAGGAAAATCCCAGACAATAAGGTGGAGCGGTTAACGATCTGATGAACATCACCAGATATAAAACCAAAGATTATCTGACAAACAGAATCATCGCTATCGCAAAAACCTCCGACCGCTCCAGATCTTTAGAAGTCCACCCATGGGCGCGCCCAGACCAAACGAGCAAGTAACTTCACGGGCAGTTTATATGAAAGCCATCAGTATTCAGCCATCACGATTCAGCTAACGCGGGAAACCCGATACCCATTTGTCCCTCCTCAGTTTCTTTTTTTTAAAAAGAAACTGAGGAGTAAGGCACTAACAGCTAAAAGCTACAGCTTTCATATTTTGTTGTACCCGCCAGGGCATGGGTGTTATTTAAAAAGGAATATCATCATCCGGGATAGGGCCCTGCTGGCCCCCGCCCATGCCCGGACTGGTCTGGTTTTGAAAATTCTGGTTACCGGGTGCCGGGCCTCCCTGCTGCTGGGATCCGCCGCCAGGCTGACCACCCTGCTGGTATCCGCTGTCCTGCTGATATCCGCCGCCGCCCTGGTTGTCGGCCTTACCACCACCCAGAAACTGAAAATTATTTACCACCACTTCAGTAATGTAGTGGGTCTGGCCGTCCTTTTCATAATTTCTGGTCTGGAGCCGGCCCTCAATATAGACCTGTTGCCCTTTAGACAGATATTTTTCCAAAATTTCAGCTGGTTTTCCAAAGGCCACAACCCGGTGCCATTCCGTTTTTTCCTGTTTGTCCCCGGTGTTTTTATCCGTCCATTGCTCGCTTGTGGCAATGGAAAAATTGACTACCGCCACTCCCTGCTGGGAATACCGGATCTCAGGGTCACGCCCCAATCTACCGATGAGTATTGCCTTGTTTACACCCGCCATGCTTCACTCCTTGTCATCGTGGTTTGTGCTGCTGTTTATCAGGGCAATATGCACACAAGACCAGTCAAATGTCAATTGTTTGTTCACGGCTAAAAATCCTTGTTCAGCCCCGAAGATGCAATACTGCGATCATGATTAAAAACAATGCAATACTGCTACTGTTTTAACACCATCTGCCGATACCCGGAACCGTGAACGCCCTTATTTACGCCTGAAAATTACAGCCATGCATTATTCCCCTCCTTCTGGTACAAACCTTGCTGTATCATATAGATGTAATTGACAAATACCACCACATGAAAGGGCGTTACATATGAACCAAAAAATCCATCCAAAAGGACAGATCTCAGACAAGATGTCGGGCCCTGATCCGGATGAATCAGCCAGGCAGTCTTTGAAAAAAATAACACACAAATTTCTGGTTATGAGCGGCAAAGGCGGGGTTGGAAAAACCAGTGTATCTGTAAACCTTGCCATTGCCCTGGCCGAAAAAGGCCATAAGGTGGGATTACTGGATGTTGATATCCACGGACCGGATATCCCCCGTATGCTGGGATTGTCCGGGATGCTCAAAATTGACGGTGACCAAAAAATGATTCCTATCCCCTATTCTGAAAATCTCAAAGTCATATCCATGGAATCTTTGATGCAGAACAGGGATGAAGCCATTATCTGGAGGGGTCCTGTCAAGCATTCAGCCATCCGGCAGTTCATCGGGGATGTGGATTGGGGAGATCTGGATTTTCTGATCATTGATTCCCCCCCCGGTACCGGAGATGAACCCCTTACCATTGCCCAGCTGATTCCTGATGCCAAAGCCGTTATCGTGACCACCCCCCAGGAGGTGGCCCTGGCTGATATCCGCAAATCCATCAGTTTTTGTAAAAATGTCAACATGCATATTTACGGCATCATTGAAAACATGAGCGGATTCACATGTCCCCATTGCAACAAGATGGTTGACATTTTCGGGGCCGGAGGCGGCAAAAAGACCGCTTTGGCTTATGAAATCCCGTTTCTGGGAAAAATTCCGTTTGATCCTGAAATGGTGGCGTGTGCAGACCAGGGGGTGGCATTTCAGCAAAAGTTCGAAGATTCCCCCATCACAGCTGCGTTTCACCAGATTACACAAAAAATGACATCTGTTTTAGCTGTTAGCGGTTAGCTGTTGGCCGGTAGTTTTCAGCAGGGAAAACTTTATACTTGTTTATTGGAAGCTGATAAATGACTAGTGACGGTTGAATGCTTTTATACAAAAGGAGGAAAAAATGAAAATTGCAGTAAGCGCCTCGGGCAAAGATCTTGATGCCCCTATTAACCAGCGTTTTGGTCGGTGCGACTATTTTCTGATTATCGATTCGGACACCATGGAAACCCAAAGCTTTCCCAATGAAAATGGTGCCCAGTCCAGCGGTGCCGGGATACAGGCGGCCAGCTTTGTCATCTCTAAAGGGGCTCAGGCTGTAATAACCGGTAATTGCGGGCCCAAAGCCATGGATGTGTTTGCCGCAGAAAACATCTCCGTATGCACAGGCCAGGCAGGTACTGTCCGCCAGGCAGTAGAGGCTTTTAAAAACGGCAGACTTGCCGCATCATCTCCTTCGAAAGAAGATGCACCCCCCCCTGGTGCCAACCAGGGACCCCGAACCCCGCCCACAGGCAGAGGGATGGGCGGCGGCGGCGGTATGGGCGGGGGCCGTGGTATGGGAAAAGGCGGCGGCAGAGGCGGCGGCCGGGGCATGGGAGGTGGCGGCGGCCAGGGTATGGGCGGGGGCAGGGGCCTTGGTGGCGGCTGCAGAACAAACCGCTGACGTCACAGTCCGGCAGCGCTTATTTCTGCAACAGCCTGGCCCAGGTGGTCACAGGAAAGCAGGTGGGTTTTAATTCCAGCGTTTGCCAGCACATAGCCCGGCCCTTTGTGGGAGATATCCTCTTTCATTCCCACATGGTCAACACCAAAATCCACCAGCCATTCCGCCACACGGATACCTTTTGCAGTCTCGGTTTCAGCATGGGGGTTTTCCACAATTTTCTGTCTGGTGATTGTCTGATCCCTGTGCCGGACATACACCATGCCAAAATAGGGGGCTTCGCCAAAATGTGCACTGATCCTGCCGTTTTCATCTGCAAGGGGCAGGGCTATTCTGACATTCTCCCGCTGCTGGGGCTCATATAAAATGGTTATTTTTTCGATGTGGGGTATCTGTTCCCGGATCTTTTTTTCAAGTTGCTCACTGACCTGGTGGGCCTTTTCAAGGTGCCGGGTTTTTACGGTAACACCTGCATGGATAAACTGAAACCGGCCGGCATTTCTTCCGGTTAAAGACGTTATCTGGTCCACCAGGGGTTCTTTTTTTATGATCTTCTGTATCTGGTCCAGGGTGGCAAAATCAATGGATGCATCCAGCAGCACCCGCATGCCGTCGGACAAAAGTTCCCACCCGGCACGGGCAATAAAAACCAGGATCAGGCAGGCCCCCATCTGGTCAATGGTGATACCCCACAGGGTCCAGTCAACACCCAGATACCCCAGCACAGCAGCAACCAAAACCACCAGGGAGGAAAGCACATCCACCTGGCGGTGCCGGCCTTCGGCAACCAATGTGGGGGATTTTGTTTTGCGGCCGATGACAATGGCATACCGTCCAAAAAGATATGTCAGTATTGTGGCAAGGGCAAGCAATCCCACAAAGGGCAAAGAGATGGCGGGTATCTTTTGTGAGGAAGAAAAGATACTTATGGTAATCTCATACCCGGCAATGAAAATAAAAATGGCAATGAGCACCGAGGCAACATTTTCAAGTTTGTACAGGCCCAGGGGAAATGAGCGGGTCTTTTTTGTAGACAGTTTCACCCCCCCGTAGATCACAAGGGATGCCACAGAATCGGTGACGGAATCGATGGCACTGGCAGTAATGGCAAGGCTTCCTGAAAAAAAGGCAAGCATGGCTTTCATGCCCGCCAGAAACAGATTTAAAACAAAGGCATACCCGGCCACCCGGTATATCTGCATGGTTTCATCATCGATTTTGCTGTGTTTCTGGTCCATAACCTCCTTTAAAACGCTGCTGTCTGCATGATCGGGTTTACACCGAAATCAGGACCAGGGCAACAAAGGCTGCCCCAACCCCCACCC
>JAABSS010000166.1 GCA_011390235.1 Desulfotignum sp. | reverse complement strand
AATCCCCCAGAATGTTGATCCAGCTCAAAGTACGGATGATAAAGCTGATCCAGAAGGGCAGCATCACCAGAATCATGAGAAAGGGTTTTAACCGGGATTCGGTGCGGTAAAAAAAATAGGCGGGAATATATCCCATGATCAGACAGAGAAAAACGGTTTCCAGGGCGACCCGAATGGTATTGAGCAGGATGACCGGGTAAAAGGAATCTGCAAAAAATTTGGCATAATTACCGAACTGAAACGCCGGGATATCCATACCGGAAGGGGCCCTGAGCCAGAAACTGTACACCACCACAAAGCAGACCGGTACGATGAGCAGCAAAAACACGGCTGTCAGAGACGGTGACAGCAGCAGCCAGGGTTTCCACGGTTTTTCTTTCATAGATCAACACCTTAATTGGTTTTCAAACATTCATATGGGACATATAGGATCTATTTACAATAATTTTTGATATACAATATATGTGCCAGGCATTGTATATATTTTATAACACTTTGTAAATAAAGATATTATGATCATTCAAGCCAAAAAGGTTTTTGTGATACCGGTATTTTGATTCACAATCGAATCTAAAAAACAAGATAACTCATTATTATCAAAACAAATATGATACGATTCAAAAACAAATCAAACGTATTAAGATCAAAAGTCTTTGAAATAAGGGAAATAAAGCTTCAGTTGATTCAAAATTAAATCATAAAAACACACCCCGGGTCATGATTTCAGGACAATGCCGTGTTTTTTAAATTTTCTTACCACCGTGGGCTGGCTTGTCCCCAGAAAGGCGGCTGCTTCCCGGGTGGTCCGGCAATGCGTGGATGCCTGCATGAGCATGTCATGCTCCACTGCCTGGACAGCCTGGGCCAGGCCGCTACTGGCGCTCATGGTGCCGGCCCTGACAGCCGGATTTTCCGGGGCTTCCGTAAACCGGATCAGATAATCATCCAGCTGCCGCCGATCACACATGGCCACTGCCTGTTTAACCATGTTGATCAGTTCCCGGACATTGCCGGCAAAAGAATGGGCTTTCAATGTCTGCAGGGCCTTGTAGCCGATATGGGCCCGGCGGTTGTATTTTTTGTTGTAGCGTTTCAGGCAGATCCGGGTCAGCTCCAGGATGTCTTCCGGCCGGTTGCGCAGGGGCGGGATGGTAAGGGTAAAGGTATTGAGCCGGTGGAGCAGGTCCAGGCGGAACTGCTTTTTGCGGGTCAGCTGCCCCAGATCCTGGTTGGTGGCGGCAAGTATGGAACAGTCGATTTTTTTTGATTTTGTGCCCCCCACCGGCATGATTTCCTGGTCATCCAGGTATTTGAGCAGCTTGGCCTGGACTCCCGGGGACAGTTCACCGATTTCATCCAGAAAAAGCGTGCCTCCTGCTGCCAGTTCAAACAGACCTGCCTTACCGGTTTCTCTGGCACCGGTAAATGCGCCTTTTTCATACCCGAACAATTCTGCTTCCAGCAGGTTTTCCGGCAGGGCCGCACAATTGATCTGGATAAAGGGATTGCCGGACCGCAGGCTGTGTTTATGGATGAATTTTGCCAGAAGCCCTTTGCCGGTACCAGATTCTCCCTGGAGCAGAATATTGGAGGCACCGATGCGGGCCAGTTTCAGGGCCAGATGCACCGCCTGTTTCATGGAAGGGCTCTTGGCCACAATATTGTTATCTTCCAGCTCCCGCAAAGTCAGTTCGGTGAGTTCTTCCCGCATTTTTTCCGATTCCTGGCGCACCTGGGCAAGTTTGCGCTTCATGTCCCTGATAAGGGAGATATCCCGCTCGTTCACCACCACAAAGGCGATATCCCCGGTATCGTCAAACACGGGGGTACCGGTCACCAGCAGAGAGTAACCGGATTTTGGGGTGGTCTGGACCAGGCTGACCTGGCGCCGGGTTTCCAGAACCTCCTGGGTGGCGGACCGGTTGATCTGGCCTTCTGTCACCAGGGCTCTGACATCCTTTCCTACAACCTCTGATGCCTTGATACCGTTGAGCCGCTCTGCTGCCTGGTTCATTTTCAAAATCCTGCCGTGGCCGTCACATAGCATCAGGCCGTCGGCAGACCGGGTGAAAATGGTTTCCAGAAAAAACAGGTTTTTATCCTTCATAAACGATCTTCCCGTTGAAAAGGGTCAGCTTCACCCGGGCGGCGGCTATCTCATCAGGATCGAGTATAAATATATTGCGGTCCGTCACAATGAGGTCGGCCAGTTTCCCTGCAGCCAGGCTGCCCAGGCAATCCTCTGTGCCGGACGTCCGGGCCGGGGTGAGGGTATAACCCTGTACTGCCTGGTCCACCGTCAGGCACTGGTCCGGATACCAGCCGTTTTCCGGGGTCTGGTTCATGCGTTTGCGGGTGACAGCCGAATAAATCCCGCTAAAGGGATTGGGATCCGCCACAGGGGCATCGGAACTGAACATGGTGGGAATGCCTGTGGCCAGGATATTTTTGAAAGTATAGGCATATTTGCCCCGTTCTCCGGCACACTGATCGATCATGGAAATATCCAGGCTCATGTTGTTGGGCTGGCAGGAGACAGCCAGATTTTTCAGCCGGCCCAAAGCTTCCAGGTCTTCGGGCAGAATCATCTGGGCATGTTCCAGCCGGTGGGGAATACGGCAGTGGCTCTGCTGCAGTGCCTCCACCCGGGCAAACAAAGAGACCACCTCATGCACAGCCCGGTCCCCCACGGCATGGACCATGCAGGAAAGACCGGCCCGGTCCGCCTGGATAACCGCCTGTTCGATCTGGGCCACCGGGGTGAGGGGCATGCCGTAGGCCGCATCCAGATAGGGTTCTGTCACCCATGCCGTCCGCGCCCCCATACCGCCGTCACTGAAAAACTTCAAATGCCCGATGCGCAGCAGATCATCCCCGAATCCGGTACACAACCCCAGATCCACCGCCTGGGCGGTCATTTCACCGGGCAGGGTCACATGACACCGCAAAGCCAGTTTTCCGGCAGCATGCAGGGCCTGCCACGCCTGCAAAGCGACAGCCCCTTCTTTTCCCCCCATAAGCCGGATGTCATGGATGCCGGTCAACCCAAGGGCATGGGCATGTGCCATGGCTTTTTCCAAATTTTCCAGGAGCTGGGCAAAGGTCAGTTCCGGTACCACCGCCCGGATTATGTTAGGCGCCGTTTCCTTGAGAATCCCGGTGGGGAGCCCGCTGCCGTCCCGGACAATCACACCTTCTTCCGGATCAAGGGTCAATGCATCGATGCCTGCCAGGGACAGGGCCATGGAATTGGCCACTGCCAGGTGCAGGTCACACCGCCAGATGCACACCGGATTGTCCGGGGCTGCCTTGTCCAGATCCAGCCGGTCAGGCATGCGGTTTTCCGGCCAGTCCGATTCATTGAATCCCTGTCCCAGAATCCATTGCCCCGGCCCCAGCAGTGCGGCTTTTTCTCTGATGGCGGTCTGCATGCCGGCAAAATCCTGAGTTCTTGCAAAATCGATGCTGTTGAGGTTCACGGCCCATTCATAAAAATGAAAATGGGTGTCAGTGAACCCGGGCAGCACCAGTTTCTTGTCCAGATCCAGGACCCGGGTGTTGGGTCCTGCCATGGCCATGATGGCTGTATCATCCCCCATGGCTGAAATATGCCGGCCTGTAACAGCCAGGGCAGTGACAGTGTCCCGGCCGGCTGCCGGGACAAACCCTGACCCGGCAATATACACTGATTCAGGGGTGAATAAATGTGCGTTGTATAAAATCAGATCTGGTGTCATCAAACCAGGTATCCTTGTTGAAAGGGGTCGGTTTTTTCCACAATAAAATGGTGCACCCCGGTGATCCATGCTTTTCCGGTGATCCGGGTGACACAGGCTTTTGTGGTGCCGATATGTGTTTCTTCCACCAGTTCGGCCCCAAAGGTGGTGTCCAGGGGACTGGCGTTTATATAAGGCTGGTGCAGGGCGATTTTTTTGTGGTGGTGCAGCAGGGCCAGTTTGGCAGCAGTGCCGGTACCGCAGGGAGAGCGGTCCATATGGGATTCTCCATAAACCACCATGCCCCTGCCTTCTGAATGGCCATCCCGGGTGACTGACTCATAAAATTCGGTCACATCCACGGTATTGACATCCGGGCGCTCCGGGTGAACCACGGTGAGCTGGGCATTGGCGGCATCGATAA
>JAABSS010000165.1 GCA_011390235.1 Desulfotignum sp. | reverse complement strand
GATAGATAATTATGTTGCTGTCGATCAGCACTGTTTTGCCGCGAACACACTGCTTCAGGGTTTGAATGTCAATCATTGGATCTTTCTTCCCGTTCATTGTCGATGAACGTGTCTACCGCCTCAGGTGAAGTTCCGATGGTTTGCCGGGTCAATCCTGACAGTTTTTGCGTGAAAGACGGGATGGTTTCCAGAATGATCCGGCCGTTTTCCTTGATGATCATCACCCGGGTTCCCGGTTTGATGTTCATTTCCTTCCTGAGATGTGCCGGCAAAACAATGTATCCTCTTTTTGATACGACGACACTTTCTGATTTCATGCTGCAATCCTTTTATTATGCATCCAAATTAACTATATGCAGACATTTCAATAATTGTCAACCGCATGTTTCCACAGGCTGAATTTTTTTTTGGGGGTTCATGTTCTCATATAAATAATACTGTCATCTTTTATCATCTGGAAAATTTAATTGCTGGAATTCAGCTTGTTTTAACCTGGAAGGTTTTGCTGGTTATCCTGTGCTCATGTGCATTTGGTTTGTTTACAGGCGCAATGCCGGGTCTTTCCGCCACAGTTGCAGTAGCCCTCCTGGTACCGGTAACATTTTACCTTGAGCCGGCTGCAGCGCTGGCTTCCATTGCAACGGCAGTAGCCCTGGCGATATTTGCCGGAGACATTCCGGGTGCATTGCTCAGGATACCGGGAGTTCCTTCATCAGCAGCCTATGCAGATGAAGCATATGCCATGACCAAAAAAGGACTTGGCGAAAAAGTATTGGGTATCTCACTGGTTTGTTCGGTAATCGGAGGGCTCTGCGGTGCAGTTGCTTTAAGTCTGTGTGCACCGCTGCTGGCTGAATTTGCACTGGAATTTCAGTATTACGAATATTTCTGGCTGGCCTGTATGGGATTGACCACTGCAGCCTTTGTCTGCGCAGACCAACCAACCAAAGGCCTGATATCCACAGGCCTGGGACTTCTCTTGTCCATGGTTGGATTTGATATGATTTCCGGCACACTCATTGGTGCACTGCCCGGGGCTGGGTCGGATATGGCAGCCTGGGTGTCATATGCCCTTGCCAGAAAATTTTCCAAAGAGCCTGAAAAATTTGGAACCGGTCATCCGGAAGGAATTGTGGCAGCAAGTGCATCAAACAACTCCAGTACCTGTGCCACATGGATTCCATCACTTGTTTTCGGTATTCCCGGAGACTCGGTAACGGCAATTGGCATAGGTGTCCTGTTTCTCAAAGGCCTGCAGCCCGGACCGGCTGTGTTTCTTGAAAATGCACCCCTGGTATATTCCATATTTGTTTCTTTTTTTATTGCCAACCTGGTTCTGCTGCCAATGGGTTTTATTGCAATCAAGATATCAAAACAGCTTCTGCGGGTGCCAACGAATCTGCTGATGCCCCTTGTCCTTGTGTTCTGTATTGTCGGCAGTTTTGCAATTAACAACTCTATCATGGGGGTTATTGTCATTCTCGCTCTCGGGATTGTATCATTGTTTATAAAAAACTGAACGCCCATATGCAGATTGTCAGGTTCCAGTTTGCACGAAACCGCAAAGAGCCTCTTCCATGGACCCAGTCAGATCATCTGCAGATTCTTGAATCGTTAAAGGAAAAAGATGTCAAAAAACTGAAAACCGCCATCAGTAATCATTTAAATGCAGCCCGGAAAGCGTTTTTGGAGAAATAGCAGTTCACTGATCACTGAATGAAGGAGTGTATATGAGTTGGCCGATTGAACATTTCCACTATATTCCCGGGTCCTCCAGTTTTATAGAGATGATGCCCGGTGCAATGAAAATAATGACACAGTGCGCCGGTGTCAAACCGGGTGAAAACGTTGTTATCACATGTGATACAAATAAACTGCGTATGGCGGAAACCCTTGCTGCAGCCGCATATGCCGTACAGGGAATGCCCGTTATTGTGGCTTTTCCACCGACGGGTGCCCATGGGGCCCAGGTGCCGAGATCAGTCGTGGGTGCGGCAGCAAACAGCGATGTGCTGATTATGCCCACCAGCTGGTCCATGACCCACACGGATGCACGTATTGCAGCCATAAAAAACGGGGCCCGGGTATGCACGATGTGCGAAGCAACCGAGGACTGTCTGTGTACCGGCGGAATCCTGGGAGATTTTGAAGAAAATGACCGGCTTGGCCGCAGACTGGGTAAATTCATTGAGAACGGTAAAAAAATCAGAATGACCTCCAGTGCGGGAACAGATCTGACTGCTGAAATTACCGGCAGACCAGTGAGTTATGAAACAGGACTTTTCCGGGAGCCGGGCCGGTTTGCCGCACTGCCGAACAGCGAAGTGAACATCGCCCCCATTGAGGGCACTGCCAACGGGGTTATTGTAGGAGATGTCCGGTTAATGGGTTATGGTGTCATCCGTGAAGAACCGGTTACCATTGAAGTTGAGAACGGAGATGTGGTGAAGATTACCGGAAAGCAGGCAGCGGAATATTTACGCACGACGCTGCAATCTTTTAACGACAGATCAGCCTACAATCTTGCTGAATTTGCCGTGGGCCTGAATCCTGCCGCCAGAGCGTATGCCACCAACCTGGAAGATCTGGGCAAACTGGGATTCGGTCACCACGGTATCGGAAGCAATTATGCCTTTGGCGGAAAAGTCGAGGCCCCATGCCATATCGATATTATTTACTCTCAGGCCAGCCTGGAAATTGATGATACACTCATTTTAGACAAGGGGCGTGTGCCCAAAGGTATGTAAGCTTGAAACAGAATTATTTTGATATCCAGTGTGTTGAACCGGTTGCAGCATCATTGAGGAGAAAATTAACTGCATGGGCCTAAGAAGTCAGGAAATATTGAAACGGCCGCGCTGGTCAAAAGTCAGATCATTGTTTAAATCCATGGGATACAGCGATCTGGATCTGGAGCGGCCCATTATCGGGATTGCCAATTCCTGGAGCAGCCTTGTGTCCGGCCATTACAACCTTAAACAGGTTGCAGAATATGTTAAACAGGGGATTCTTCAGGCCGGGGGCACGCCTGTGGAGTTCGGGGTGATCGGGGCCTGTGACGGCATAGCCAGCGGCCATGAAGGGGGAAAATATATACTGCCTTCCAGAGAATTGATTGCAGGCAGTGTTGAAACCATGGTCCAGGCCCACAGGCTTGACGGTGTTGTAATGCTGGGCTCGTGTGACAAAATCATCCCGGGCATGCTGATGGCTGCAGCGCGGGTCGACCTGCCTGCGATCATTGTAAACGGAGGCCCTGCAGAGGGTGGCTGCGGATTCGACGGCCGCTCTTCTGATATCACTTCCATTTCAGAGGCCCTTGGTATGATGCAGTCTGAAAAGATCGATGAAACTGCCTTTCACTTTCTGGAAGACAATGTCATGCCTTCCTGCGGGTCCTGTTCCTTTCTGGGGACCGCCAACAGCATGGCGTGTGTTGCCGAAGCTTTGGGTATTTGTCTTCCCGGCACATCAACCATCCCGGCAACCCGTTCGGAAAGACTGAGAGCTTCTCAAAAAGCCGGGCACACCATTGTGAATATGGTGAAAAATAACATTACTTCGCGTAAGCTCATCAACAGAAAAAGTATTGACAATGCTGTCAGGATCAATGCTGCAATTGGCGGATCTACCAACATAGCCCTGCATATTCCGGCTATTGCCTATGAAGCGGGAATTCCTGTCGATATGGCCCATTTTGGAGAACTGTGCAGCACAACACCCTATATTGCAAAAATGAACCCTGCCGGTGACTTGAACATGTCGGATTTTCATAAAGCAGGCGGTGTGCCTGCTGTAATGAAAGCCATTCTGCCTTTGCTGCACAAAGACAGTCTTACGGTTACAGGTAAAAGTGTGGAAGAAAACCTGTCTGCCTTTCCTTTGATTGATTCCAAAATGATCAGGTCCATGGACAATCCCTGGAACGGTATCGGAGGGCTGGCAGTCTTAAAAGGAAATCTTGCACCGGACACGGCTGTTACAAAGCCTGCGGCCATACACCCGGATATGTACCGGTTCAAAGGGGGTGCAAAATGTTTTGATTCCGAGGAAGAGGCGAATCAGGCGATATTAAATGGCGGCATCCAGGCAGGTGACATACTGGTGATCCGGTATGAAGGGCCGAAGGGCGGCCCCGGGAT
>JAABSS010000176.1 GCA_011390235.1 Desulfotignum sp. | reverse complement strand
AGCTTGAATCCGTCAATCAGTGCGGAATCAATGGATATGTGGTGTTCAAAAAAGGTCTTGTCAATAATGGGCTTGATCCCCTGGTAAATATCAAATCCGTGGAAACATTCATGCCCCAATAAAAATGCTTTGGGACCCAGGCGCAGGGATTTGTCATTGACGCTTTTGCGCAGGTATCCCAGCTGGACAAGAGTATTTACCAGCCGGTAGGTGGATGTTTTATTGATCCCGGTGAGGGTTGCTATTTCCGTCAGGGACCGGGAGGGATGTTCCCTGCGGAACAGGCTTAACACGGAAAGGCCTTTTTCCAGGGTTTTGGAAAAATACTGGTTGGGGTTCTTGATCATAACATATCCTGGTTTTTTTGTAATAAGTTGGCCGGATAGTAACACAAAATTTCTAAAATAAAATTGTCTTTATATATTTTTTTGAATTAGTGCAATATTTAGCAGAAAAAAATTAAAAAACTATTGACATATTAAAAAAACTTTTTTAAATTCACATATGGAATATTTGTTACTATTATAGTAACAAATGAAGGTCATATCAATTTGTAAAAAAGGGAGAAGTTGTCATGAAAAAATTGTTCACGTTATTCACACTGGCCATGGTCGTGTTTTGTTTTACAATGCCTGCCCAGGTATTTGCAGCAAAGGTATTGAAACTGGGATTTGGTGATCCCATCAATTCTGACCAGGGTGCCATTGCCAAACAGTTCAAATACCTGGTGGAAGGATACACCGGCGGTGAAGTGGAAATCCAGCTGTTTCCGGGCAGCGCCCTGGGAAATGAAACTGAAATGCTTCAGAATACCCGGACCGGAGAGTTGGACCTGTGCATGTTGTCGGTTCCCAACCTGTCCCCGTTTTCCAAAAGGATCAATATTCTGACCTTTCCCTATGTCATCAAAAGCATGGATGATGCCGTGACCATCACCACCGGTAAGCTCGGTCATCAGTGGAATGAGATCCTGATTGAGGAGGCAGGGGTTCGTGTCATGGCCTGGACCTATTCCAACTTCCGGCATTTGACCAATTCCAAGCGCAAAATCACCAGTATGGCGGATCTCAAGGGGCTGAAAGTGAGAACCCCCCAGAATGCCTTGATGATCGAATCCTACAAAGCCTGGGGTGCCAACCCGACCCCCATGGCATGGCCCGAAACATTCACGGCCCTGCAGCAGGGCGTGGTGGACGGCCAGGACAACCCTTATATCGTCAACTACACCATGAAGTTTCATGAAGTTCAGAGCTTTATCACCCCGCTGCATTATCAGTTTTCTTTGCAGCCCATGATTATCGGTGAAAAGCATTTTCAGGGCATGGATCCGGAATTGAAGGATATCCTGGTCCGGGCAGGCATCGAAGCACAGCAGTATTGCGTGCTTTTCCAGATGCAGGAATCTGAAAAAGCGCTCAATAAAATGATCGAAGCCGGTATGGAGTACAGTGAATTTTCCGATGAAGATAAAATGATCGAAGTGGCCAAGGAAAAGGTATGGCCCAAATACTATGACCGGGTCGGTGGAAAAGAGGCGGTCATGGCAGTGGTGGCAGAGCTTGAAAAAGCGGAAAAACTTAGAAAAGGCAACTGAAGTCAGGTTGTGAACATCTGTCTTTGAACCCTTAAGGTGCCCGCAACCGGGCACCTTGAAAAATTTTACAGAGGATGGGCGACATGGACTTGCGCCGCATGTGCAGCAATATAATTGGTGTACTGGACAATATCGAAGGATATCTGTGCAAATTTTTATTGAGTTTCTTTGTCGTCCTCCTGTTTATTCAGGTGGTCATGCGGACGGTGTTTCAGAATTCGCTGACCTGGAGTGAAGAGGCGTCCCGGTTCGCCTTTGTCTGGTTCGCTTTTTTGGGGGCTTCTTATGCGGCCCGTCTGGGGGCCCACAACCGGGTGACCTTTCAGTTCAAGTTTTTTCCCAAGATCGTCGGGAAGGTATCCCAGCTCGTCGCGGACGGGGTCTGGCTGCTCTTCAATGCCGTCATGACCGTCAAGAGCATCGAGGTGATCCAGGGCATGCTCGAGTTTCCGTTCCACTCGCCGGCCCTGGATCTGCCCATGCATTATATCTACATGCTCTTTCCCATCACCTTTGTTCTTATGAGCATCCGGATCATCCAGGTCAATATCTTAAGATATGTCTACAAGCAGGAGATCCAGGATGTGGATGATGTGTCCTCTGAAATGGAGGACATCAAAAGGGATATGAAAATCGAACCTGAGGGGAAAGGAGGCACCCCATGATTTCAACGGTCCTGTTCAGTGCGTTCGGCATTCTTCTGATTATCGGCGCCCCCATTACCGTTGCCCTGGGAATGGCGGCAATGGCCGCATTCATGTCCATCGGCAAGGATGTGAGCACCCTGGTCCAGATCGCATACAATTCAGTGAATTCGTTTCCGGTCATGGCGCTTCCCGCGTTTATTCTGGCAGGGGCCCTGATGCAGGGTTCGGGTATTTCCAGGCGGCTGGTCAAGATCGCCGAGGCCCTGGCCGGGAAAATGGCGGGGGGGCTGGCGTCGTCCACCGTGCTGGCCTGCCTGTTTTTCGGTGCCATATCCGGGTCCGGTCCGGCCACTACGGCTGCCGTGGGCATGCTTATGATTCCGGCCATGATAAAACGGGGGTACGACAAAAGCTATGCATCGGCGGTGACTGCAACCTCGGGCGGGCTGGGTATCGTGATTCCGCCCAGTATTCCCATGGTCATCTACGGGGTCACGGCCAGTGAATCCATCACCAAGCTGTTTGTGGCCGGCGTACTCCCGGGCCTTCTGATCGCTGCGGGCATTATCGGCCTCAACTATTTTATCAGCAAAAAAAAGGGATACAAGGGTGATGAGGAAGACTGGTCTTTGAAAAACACCCTGGTCACCATCAAGGAGGGGTTCTGGGCACTCATGGCACCGGTGGTAATTCTCGGAGGGATTTATTCCGGATTTTTCACTCCCACGGAAGCCGCCATTGTATCCATCTTCTATACCCTGTTTGTGGGCATCTTTATCTACAAAGAATTGAAACTGCGGTCCATTTTCAAATCCCTGGACGCCACCACCTGGCTGTCGGGCCGGGTGCTGATCATTCTGTTCACGGCCCAGGCATTCGGCCGGCTGCTGGTGCAGTACAAGATCCCCGATGCCATTGCGGCATGGCTTCTGGCCCTGACCGGCAATATCTATATCATCTGGGCCCTGATCATCATTTTTCTGATCCTGATCGGCATGTTCATGGAGACCCTGGCCACCATCATGCTGGTCACGCCGGTACTGCTGCCGGTCATGACCACGCTGGGGGTCGATCCCATTCATTTTGGCATTGTTCTGGTCATGTGCTGTGAAATCGGGTTTGAAACACCGCCGCTGGGAGAAAACCTGTTCATTGCATCCGGGATCGGAAAGGTGAGCATTGAGGAGATTTCCGTTCAAGCCATTCCGTTTTCCTTTGTACAGATAATTGCCGTATTCCTGGTGGCCTATATTCCAGGAATCTGCCTCTGGCTGCCCAAGGTTTTTGGATATTGATCCGCAGGCCCGGTTTCAGCGGCCCCTGATTTATCTTATGCTGTAAACACAGGTGCCGCCGCAGCAGGCCGGGGTCTGAATGACGATGTGTATTGAATCAACAACCCATGGAGACTGTAAAGACATGTTGCATATCAAAAAAGCGTTGAAAACCGCTGAATCCCACAGCGAAGAGATCCGGCCCATTGTCCAGGGCCTTTTGGATGAGATCAGAAAAGACAGGGAAAAAGCAGTGCAGAAACTGGCACTGAAGTTTGATAACTGGAAAGATGATTTCATTCTCAGTGATGAAAAAAGACAGCAGTTGATAGACACAGTGCCGGACCCGGTCAAAGATGATATCCGGTTTGCCCACCAGCAGGTGTCCGCCTTTGCAAAAGCCCAGAGAGACAGCATCCAGGAGTTTGAAACCCAGGCCTATCCCGGGGTGCGCCTGGGGCAGCGGATCATTCCCATGGAGACGGCCGGGTGTTATGTGCCCGGAGGTCGGTTTGCCCATGCCTGTTCCGCCATCATGAGTGTGGCCACGGCAAAAGCGGCCGGGGTCAAGACCGTTATTGCAGCCTCACCGCCCCGGGGGACCAGTATCGATCCGGCCGTGGCCTATGCCATGGATGTGGCCGGCGCAGATATTATCCTTGAGATGGGCGGGGTGCAGGCCATCGCCACCATGGCATTCGGGTTGTTTACCGGGCAGCCGGCCAACATCATTGCAGGCCCCGGCAACGCCTATGTTGCAGAAGCAAAGGCGATCCTTGCCGGATCCGGTATGTGTGCCATAGATGTGTTTGCCGGTCCCACAGAGTCGGCCATCATTGCCGATGACACCGCAGATCCCATGACCATCGCCGTGGACCTGGTATCCCAGGCCGAACACGGCTATGATTCCCCGGTCTGGCTGTTCACCGATTCCAGAGAACTGGGGGAACAGGTACTCAACATAATGCCCCGGGTGATTGCAGACATGCCGGATCCGGATGTGCCGGCATCCTCATGGCGGGATTACGGTGAAATCATTCTTTGTGAAAACCGGGAAGAGATGGCTGCTGTCAGTGACCAATATGCGGCTGAGCATATACAGGTAATGACCCGGGATCTTGCATGGTGGTGCAGCAACCTGAAATCCTATGGCTCGCTTTTTCTGGGGGAATACTGCACGGTTCCCCATGGAGATAAATGTTCCGGCACCAATCATATCCTGCCCACCAAAAAGGCCGGATATTTTTCAGGCGGGCTGAATGTGCATAAGTTCTTAAAAATTTACACCTACCAGGAAATTGAAAAGCAGGCCTGTGAAGAGATGAGTGCCCGGGCATCCAGGCTTTCCCGGGTGGAGGGCATGGAGGGCCATGCACGGGCCTGTGACTGGCGGTTGAAAAAATTTTTTCCAGACCAGGACCGGGATTTTGAAGTGTATTCCCAGAAACACTATTCATAATACTTTTGCGTAATCCGGAGTCGGTTAACATGTCAGAACCAGCTGAACAGACACTTGTTTTTTCAAAAAGTTTTACCCGTCAGGAACCCATTGGTGACCAGGCCATAGAAGCGGCTGTCGCTATTCTGAAATCAGGGCGGATTCACCGGTACAATGTCGGCAAAGATGGCATATCCCAGGCTGCTTTGCTGGAAAAGGAATTTGCCGGGTACATGGGAAAGAAATACTGCCTGGCCTGTGCCTCCTGCGGCAGTGCCATGTACCTGGCTCTGAAAAGTACCGGTGTAAAGGAGAATGAAAAGATCCTGTGCAATGCCTACACCCTGGCCCCGGTTCCGGGTGCCATTGAAAATGCCGGGGCAAGGATTGTGCTGGTGGAGATCACCGATGATTATACCATTGATTTTGATGATCTGGCTGCCAAGGCAAAGCCCGAAGATGTCAAATGGTTCATGATGTCCCATATGCGGGGACACATTGCCGATATGGATAAAATCGTTGATATCTGTACGCAGAACAATGTTACCCTGATCGAAGACTGCGCCCATACCATGGGGGCCAGATGGAACGAGCGGTTGTCCGGCACCTTCGGGGCTGCAGCCTGTTTCAGCACCCAGACCTACAAGCATATCAATTCCGGTGAAGGCGGTCTGCTGGTGACAGATGACCCGGATCTTATTGCAAAGGCCATCATCTATTCCGGATCATACATGAATTATGACCGGCACCTTTCCAGACCGGATGACGCGGTGTTTGATGCCATAAGAGAGATTGTTCCCAACTACTCCTGCCGCATGGACAATTTGCGGGCCGCCATATTGCGGCCTCAGATACAGACCCTTGATGCCCAGTGCGAAAGATGGAACCGCAGATACCGCCTGCTTGAATCCCGCCTGAACCAGATACCGGGCATTCACTGTCCGCAGCGGGACCCAAAAGAACAGTATGTGGGCAGTTCCATTCAGTTCACGCTGGATACGGACAATGAAACCGTGATCCGGCGGTTTCTGGATACCTGTCTGGCCCGGGGCGTTGAACTCAAATGGTTCGGCAACAAAAAGCCGGTGGGGTTCACCAGCGCCTATACCAGCTGGAAATATTTTGACAATCTGCCCGATTTGCCCAATACTGACAGAGTATTGTTCAAAATGTGCGATATGAGAATCCCGCTGACCTTTGATCTGGCAGACTGCGAGAAGATCGCACAGATAATTGCAGATGTGGCTGACCGGATATTGCCCCGGGAGGCTGCATAAGAAATCTACGATGTTTTTTTATTACCCGAAACCCTGATTTAATAAAAAGGAATTCCCCATGAATTTTGCACAATTTCCCAGAAGAAAATACATTCACACCCCCACACCCATCGAGCCCATGCCGGCGTTAAGCAAACGTCTTGGTAAGGATATCACCCTGTATGTGAAACGTGACGACCTGCTTCCCGGTGCAGGCGGGGGCAACAAAACCAGAAAACTGGAGTTCTGCATTGCCGATGCCATGGAAAAAAAGGCGGACACCATCATCACCTGCGGTGCGGTGCAGTCCAACCACTGCCGCCTGACCCTGGCCTGGGCTGTGAAAGAAGGCCTTGACTGCCACCTGGTGCTGGAAGAGCGGGTGAAAGGCTCTTATAAAAAAGAGGCCAGTGGCAACAATTTTCTGTTTGAACTCATGGGGGTAAAAAGCATCGAGGTGATGCCCGGCGGAACCGATATGATGGGTGCCATGGAAAAAAAAGCTGCCGAACTTGAGGCAAAAGGCAGACATCCCTATATTATTCCAGGGGGGGCATCCAATGCCATCGGTGCGCTGGGATATGTGTCGTGTGCTGCAGAAACAATGACACAGCTTAACGACATGCACCTGAATATTGACCATATTGTTGTGCCGTCCGGATCTGCAGGCACCCATGCCGGTATGGTTGTGGGTATGGTGGGCTCCAGCAGCAATATTCCGGTCAGCGGTATCAATGTGTCCAGAAAAAAGGATATCCAGGAGGAAATCGTATATAAACTGGCTCTTGAAACAGCAAAGAAACTGGGGATAAGCACTGCAATGGACCGCAAATCGTTTGTGTGTTTTGACCAGTATGTGGGGCCGGGGTATTCAATCCCCACAGATGCCATGGTGGAAGCGGTAAAGCTGTTTGCACAGACCGAGTCGATTCTCCTGGATCCGGTCTATTCAGGCAAGACCGCAGCCGGATTGATTGATCTGATCAGAAAAGACCATTTCACACCCGGCGCAAAGGTGTTGTTTCTCCATACCGGCGGATCTCCAGCCCTGTATGCCTATATGGATACCTTTCGAAAATAGCCGTCAGAAATAGACACCAGGAATTGCCGTCAGAAACAGCCGACATGCAGATAAACGAACAGCAGCCGCCCTTACATTTCAGGGCGACTGCTCTGACATTGCAGCCTGGCGGACAGACATTTGAGAGAAAGCAGAGAACATGACACAAACCCGTGAAAAAATTGTGGGCATCATCGGCGGAATGGGACCTGAGGCCACAGTGGACCTTATGCAGCGCATCATCCGCCTGACCCCGGCCACAGATGACAAGGACCATATCCGGTGCATTGTGGACAACAACCCCAAGGTGCCTTCTCGGATCAAGGCCATTATTGAAGGGGACGGAGAAGACCCCGGGCCGGTCATGGCAGACATGGGCCGGCGGCTGGAGGCCTGGGGCGCTGACTTTCTGGTAATCCCCTGCAACACAGCCCACTATTATTATGATGCGGTGCAGCAGGCGGTCAACATACCCGTTGTCAACATGGTCGACCGGGTGGTGGAACAGGTGAAAACAAGGTATAGCAAAGAGAAAAAGATCGGGATGCTGGCCTCTCCTGCCGTGGCCATGACAAAGCTTTACACCAGAGGCTTTGATGAATCGTTGGGAATGACGGAAGTCTGGCCGGATCCCGAACGCCAGGACCTTCTTTTCCGTATCATCCGGCAGGTGAAGACCGGCCGCATTTCCCCGGATCTTCACCTGCAGTATGCCCGGGTCTGTCAGTATTTAAAGGCCCAGGGCGTCCGGGTGGCCATTGTGGCGTGCACGGAACTGAGCGCCCTGGGCGGAGACCTGCCCCTTGACACCATTGATGCTTCCCAGGTACTGGCCGAAGAGATCGTCCGGATTGTAAAAAATTCATAAAAACAGGTTGTTGACTGCACCAATGCCGGACAGGGCATTACTGCATTGAACGGTTTATCCCGGTATCTGTATGATAGCTTCTATCCTGGATGGGATCTTTAGGTTATGATCAAATAATACAATGGATATGATCAATATCATCCAACGCAGGTTTCAGATGTATAATGCGATGCATTAAATCTACAGTTGCTTCAGGAACAATTCCTCCAAGAACATCTCAACAATTTTTTTCTGCCATTTTGGTTCTTCCGGGTATAAAGAAGGGGGCTGAAAGGCTTTCTAAATTTAGCATTTTTTACTGCCTAAACGTATCCATATAAGCATACAAGGCAGGTGATCCGCCAGTATGAAGGAACAATACATTAGATCCTTTCGAAAAATGACCTTTACGCACAATATCAATGAGGCCTGCAGCTGTTTTACCTGAATATACCGGATCAAGAAGAATAGCCTCATTTTTGGCAAAGAGCTTCACTGCTTCAACCATAGCATCTGTCGGTACAGAATAGCCAGGGCCGACATACTGGTCAAAACATACAATATCTTCCCGCTTAACTCCGCTTTTTACATCAAGTCTTTCCGCTGTATCCACTGCCAGTTTGTAAACAATATCTTCCTGAATATCTTTGGCTCTTGATACATTCACGCCACTAATGGGAATATTACCGTTTACACCTGTCATGCCGACCACCATACCTGCGTGGGTGCCTGCAGACCCGGAAGGCACCACAATGTGATTTATTTTAAGCCGCATGTCATTGAGCTGGGTCATGGTTTCTTCAGCGCAGGCTGCATACCCTGTGGCACCGATCGTATTAGAGGCTCCACCTGGAATGATATAGGGTTTTTTACCAGCAATGGTAAGCTCATCAGCTTTTTTACCCATCTCTGCCATCATATCTGAACCACCCTCAACAACAGTAATACTTTTAACACCAAGCAGTTCAAACAAAAAATTGTTTCCGCTGGCCTCTTGCTTATAAGAGCCTTTAACCCGCTCTTCAAGGACCAGGTGGCAATCGAGGCCTTCTTTGGCAGACCAGGAGGCGGTCAGTCTTGCATGGTTTGACTGGACAGCACCACAGGTAATGATAGTATTTGCTCTTTTCTCAAGAGCATCTGCCATGCAGAATTCGAGTTTTCTGGTTTTATTCCCACCAGCACAACCAGGAAGCAGGTCATCACGTTTCACATAAAGATTTATATCTCCCCCAAGTGCTTTGCTTAATGCCGGCATGGGTTCAATAGGTGTTGGACCTTGTAAATATTTTCTTCTGGGAAATTTTGTAAAATTCATTTTGTATCCTCTCTTTTGAAATATTAGTGTAAATTTTAGATCAATTGTTATTTGGTCAGAATTGTTTTGATTTTTATTCTTTATACACATCTACGCCAAAAACAGACATCCTTTCACCCGATTCCATATAATGATTTCTAATCACAAACTCAATAACTTGGGGGTCTTTTGTTTTTAATGCTTCAATAATTTCTTTATGTCGTTCGTAGACTCTTATTGCAGGAAACAATTTAACCCACTGTCTGTATAGGAGAAATTTTGAAATTCCTTGGCATGTTCGGCGGCAAAGTTCTACAATTAATTCATTGTCAATGCGGGAAAAAAGAAGATCATGGAAAGCTTTATCCAATGGAGCTTGATCTGATACAGAACCACAGTTATTTGCAACCTGTTTCATTTTTGAAACGATTCCTTCCAAGTCAGCAATATCTTTATCAATATAATGCTCTATGGCCTGTGCTACTGCAGCAGCTTCAAGCACTCCTCCAGTAAAATAGCTATTTTTGATTTGTTTTGCTGTAAGAGATGTAATCTTTTTTCCTCTTTGCGGGTGTAATTCTATAAGACCTTCTCGTAGTAATATCAGCATAGCTTCTCTAACAGGAGCGCGACTGATGGAGAGTTCTGAAGCAATAGCTGTCTCTTTAATGGGGTCACCTGGACTGAGATTGCCATCTAGAATACAATTTTTTATATAATTTGCGACTTGCTCGCTATATGTCTCTTTTTTAAAATCATTCATCAGTCTGTAAGTCTTTATGAAGTTGTTATGTTCAAAATTACATAACCATAAAACTAAATTCCGAAATTCTCTTGGAGATAAATAATGATAATTTAAAAAAAACTAAATTAAAATTTTCTTTAAAAAATCTTTTGCACGGTCACTTTCAGGATTTTCAAAAAAGGATTTGTCCGTTCCTCTTTCAATTATTCTGCCTTCATCCATAAAGATGATTTCATCAGCCACTTCCTTTGCAAATCCCATTTCGTGGGTTACAACGACCATTGTCATACCTGACTTAGCAAGGTCCACCATTACGTCTAAAACCTCTTTTATCATCTCTGGATCAAGAGCAGATGTAGGCTCATCAAAAAGCATGATATCCGGTTCCATGGCAAGAGCTCTTGCAATGGCCACACGTTGCTGCTGTCCCCCAGAAAGATTACCAGGATATTTGTTTGCCTGTTCAGGAATTCCAACCCTCTCAAGGAGTTCTATTCCTTTTTTATTTGCCTTCGCTTTGGATTGATTCAAAACTTTGATGGGGGCGATTGTAATATTTTCTATCACTTTCAGATGTGGATAAAGTTCAAATCTTTGAAATACCATTCCCATTTTTTGTCTGAGTTTTATAAAATTCGTTTTAGGATCATTAAGAGAAATTCCATCCACCCGAATATCCCCTTCTTGATAAGGTTCCAACCCGTTAAGTGATTTTAACAGGGTGCTTTTACCAGAACCTGAAGGCCCGCAAATTACGACAACTTGTCCTTTATTAATTGTCTCGTTGACATCATCAAGGACTTTGAGTTCTCCATACCATTTGCTTACATTTATTATCTCGATCATCTTATGCAGTCCCTTTTTTTTCTTCCATTTTTTTACAAATTCGGCTCATACTAAAACAAATCATGAAATAGACAAAGCCTACAAACAAATATAGCTCAACGCTTCTCATCTCTCTTGCATCTATTACATTTGCAGATCGTAAAAATTCTCGCAGTCCAATGACGTAAGCCAGGGAAGTGTCCTGAAATACCACAACAGCTTGGGTAATAAGAGAGGGGAGCATATTTTTTAAAGCCTGTGGAATGATAAAGTATCTCATGGCTTGCCAATAAGTAAATCCGGTTGAATATGCAGCCTCTACCTGACCTTTAGAAATAGATTGAATACCTGCCCTTATAATTTCTGCAAAATAAGATGCTTCAAAAATAATAAAAGCAATGGCAGCCGAAGTGAAGGCATCAATAGGCCTCCTTAAAACAATAGGCATCAAAAAATAAAACCAGAATATAACAAGAATGAGGGGCTGTGTTCGCATAAGATTGACAAATAAAGTTGCAGGATAATATATGAGCTTGATCGTACTCAAACGTCCCATTCCCACCAGTATTCCAAGTGCAAGCCCTCCTGAAATAGCAATTATTGCTAATTGAAAGGTAGTGAAAAGTCCTCCCATTAAAAAAGAAAAATTGTTGGTAATAACCTGCCATTCAAAATTCATGAGGTGGCTCCTTTTCTGATGATAAGGCCGGGAACCGCTAATATTTTTTCAATCCATCCCATTATTCCAACGACTATCAATGTTATGATCATATAAATCACACAAGCTGCAGTGGTTGCCTCAAGTCCGTGAAAAGTATATGCCTCGACTTGTTGACTCATGAATGTTGTTTCCAATACCCCTACTGTCATAGCAAGGGCAGTATTTTTAAAAACTGTCAATGTTTCTGTTGTCAAAGGTGGGATAACAAGCCGCACCGCCAAGGGGATAATTACATAACGATAGGCCTGGTAATGACTGAATCCGGTACTCAGGGCAGCGTTAAACTGATCAGGAGAAATAGAATTTATGCCAGCCCGAATTTGTTCGGCCATTCTGGAAGATGAATACAAGGAAAGACCTACAACAACAACCCAAAATTCAAAATTAGGGATTTCTTGATAAACCCATACTCTCATAGTTTCAGGCATAAGGGACGGGACGGCAAAATACC
Source organism: Desulfotignum sp. (assembly GCA_011390235.1). The sequence continues at coordinate 733 of JAABSS010000176.1, read as the reverse complement.
AAAAAAATAGTTGCACCAGTAAAGGAATATCTCGAAAAAATTCAGTATAGGCTTCTGCAAAAATTCTGAGGGGTTTATAATGAGTAATCCGTAAAGTTCCGATTATCACACCAAGTATAAAAGAAAATAAACAACAAAGCGCTCCTAATTTGAGAGTTGTCGCTACTCCTTCCAGAATCCATCCGCCGTAGGGTTCTTCCCATAAAATAGACCATTTAAAATCATAGTTTAACATATTTTACACCATCTACGGAGAGGGGGGCTCCTTAAAGAGAGCCCCCCGAATTTGTTTGTAAAAAGTATCTTGAAATTTTACAAGGGCCAAGATTGCAGTTTGATCAATGTCCTAAAATCATCTGTCATTGGAAAAGGCACTACGCCGTTGACTCCAAACCATTTCTCATAATATTTCATATATCTGCCGTCAACAAACATCCGAATAAGCTGTTCATTGATAAAATCCCTGAAATTGGAATCGTTTTCTGGAAGGATAAATGCATAGGGATCATAGGAAAGCATTTCGCCAATAATTATATAATCTTCAGAATTTTTAACTTTGGTCTTCATGCCTGCCAAATGGCTTCCATCACCACAGTAGGCATTAATTATGCCATTATTCAGGGCTAGCATTCCCTGGGTATGCTCCTGATAAATAACCAACTTTGCTTCTGGGTTAAAGTATCCGGATTTATTGAGTTCTCGAATTGTTTTCTCATTAGTGGAACCTTGAGCA
>JAABSS010000163.1 GCA_011390235.1 Desulfotignum sp. | reverse complement strand
CATAGGTGCCGCGCATTTCAGGGGGAACATCCTGATGCCGGGCGGTGAACCCTTTCACATGGGCTTCATATATAATGGTTTCATGCCAGGGAATCTGCAGGCGGCGGTCCCCGCTCCAGTCGAAATGGGGCTGGTGCACCACGCATTTGGGCATGAAAGGCGCGCTGTCACTGTCACTGAGAGTACCAGGACCTTCATCGAAAGGATAAGGAAATACCGCCTCATCCCATTGCATCTGTCCATCCATTGCTTTGGCATAAGGGTCCAGCAGCAGCTTGGCCGGATTGCAGCAAAGTCCCTGAGAAGGATCCCAGGGACCATAAACACGGTACCCATACCGCTGGCCCGACTCTACAAAGGGCAGGTAGGCATGCCAGCAATACCCTGTCACCTCGGAGAGCTTGATACGTGTTTCATTGTCATTTTCGTCAAAGAGGCAGAGTTCCACACGCTCCGCAACCTCTGAAAACAAGGAAAAATTGGTGCCGGAGCCATCGAAAACCGCACCTAAGGGAAATGGTTGTCCAGGCCATGTTTTCATAATTGTATCCTTTGCATCGGTTTGGATCTGCTCTGTGCTGGATCTGCACTGCAGCGGTCCGGGTTCTGGTCGAAAAGTACCTCACGGGCAGGATAAGATTCATCAGATTTTTCATATCTCTGCTGAACAATTATCTCTCGTTTGTCGCTGTCACGTCAAGCAATCTGTGCACTGGTATCCAAAATTGCAAACTTCTCACTTTTCACGCCCCGTGGTTTGTCCATAGCTCCGCTCCTTCGGTTACATCCAAAGTCTATGTTTTTTTAATCATTTTTTTTGTTCCTGATCTTAAAATCGTTTCCATTCCAATCACCGGGAATTGGAATTGTCCCTTTTGCAGGCTTGATCTGCAATCAGGAAAAACATGTAATTGAACCGGCGCTTTCATGCAAAACCTGTGGAAAACCGCTGTCCAGCAAAACAATACCACGCGGTCCCGGCCAGATCCGGGGTGCAGATATATTCACCTGCAAATGGGTGCATTCCCCCATTTATTTAAATAGGGCACCCCGATATGATCGGGATATCAGACAGGCTGAAACTCCGGAAAAAGCACTGGATAAAGCACCAGACAAAGGATAATCGCATATGCATACCGGCAGAAAAACCCAGGAACCTCAGGAACGTGATGCCCTGATTGCAGCAATGGCATCCCCGGATTTTTATCCCCATTCCCCTTCCGATGTCATCCACAAGCAGACCCATATCTCAGATGTTTTTCTGGCCGGCAATTTTGTCTATAAAGTAAAAAAACCGGTAGATATGGGATTTCTTGATTTCACAACCCTGGAAAAGCGTTACAGGTTCTGTAATGAAGAAGTCCGGTTGAACCGGCGGCTGACAAAAGACATTTATCTCGGGGTTGAAAAAATCACCCGGGACAACGACGGGTACGGATTGAACACATCCGGAAAAACCGTTGATTATGCCGTTAAAATGCGGCGGCTGCCGGATGAAAATACCCTGAAACACATGCTCAGATCAAACCGGGTTACAGAAAAACTTATTGACAGCCTGATCCATACCCTGGTTGATTTTTATAAAAATTGTGTCTTAAAAGAAAAGGATATGTATCAGTTTGGTTCCCTTGAAAACATTCAGGACAAGTGCCTGGATAATTTTACACACCTGCCTGAATTTTCCGACACCGGATCCAATAAACGAAAAATCCAGGTGATAAAAGCTGCCACCCGGATGTTTTTAGACCGCCATAAAGAGATATTTGACCGCAGGATTGAAAACAACCATATCTGCGATACCCACGGAGATTTGAAAGCGGAGCATGTATATGATTATCAGGGTATACAGATACTGGACTGCATTGAATTCAACCAGGAGTTCCGTTACCAGGACACTGCATCTGATCTGGCCTTTCTGGCCATGGACATGGAGTTTCTCGGACACCGGCCGGCAGCCCTTTTTCTGCTCAGCCGGTATGTAAAAATCACCAATGATCCGGATTTGATGCAGGTGATTGATTTTTACAAATGCTTTCGGGCCATGGTGCAGGTAAAGGTATATAATCTGCAGATTGGGCAAATGCCTTCAAAAGCGGATGCCAAAAAAGCCGAACACACCCATAAAATGGAACAATATGTGGATCTGGGATATCAATATGCCCTGAAAATGGCCTGTCCCGTCATCTGGGTGGTCTGCGGAATGATTGCCACAGGAAAAAGCACGGTGGCAAAAAAACTGGCAGCACTGTTTTCGATCCCCTGTATCCGCAGTGATGAAATCCGCAAGTCCCTGTTTGATGACGCTTCTGAAAAATCTTCTGAGCAAGGCTTTGAACAAGGGATGTATGCGCCGGAGGCCACATCCCTGGTGTATGGCAGGATGCTGCTCACCGCCCAGGAAGCCCTTGAAAAAGGCAGCTCCGTGATATTGGACGCCACCTGCCGCAAACACAAACAAAGGCAGGATATGCTGCAGCTGGCAAAAGACACCTCTGCCAATATCATTTTTGTTGAATGCCGGTGTCCGGAACAGGAAATAAAAAACCGGCTGAAAACCCGGGACCATCAGTCATCATTATCTGATGCACGGCTTGGGCATTTTGATTACATAAAAAAAAGCATGGATCCTTTTGACGATATCCCGGAAGAGATGCACATGCCGGTGAAAACAGATCAGCCGCCCGACAAAATCATGGAAATCATCCTCACAGGAGAGCATGAACTGCTGGCCCGGCAGACTGACAGAAAAAGCAGGTGATGCCAATGCGCCTGCGCGCCCCTGATCCACGATCAAGACACCACCTTCTGCGTTGCTTTCAATCGTTCCTCCCTGCGGTGTATGAATACACCGCAGACGTCACTCCTCGGTGCCTTGAATCCGGCCCCTTGCTTTGGGGGCCAGGGAAGAACAAAAAAAATGAAAGTGCAACCCATTGTGAAGTAAAAACAGGCAGTGGATTGGGGATGCTGCTACTGGGCGGTATAGCCGCCGTCAATCACCAGTTCGCTGCCGGTAACAAATGCTGATTCATCCGATGCCAGATAAAGGGCCCCATAGGCTATATCCTCAGGCTTTCCAACATGGCCCACCGGATGCTTGCTGTCCAGATTTTCCCTGAAGGCATCCACCCCTTCTTCCGAGGCTTTTGCCAGGTCTTCCACAAGAGGAGTCCAGATATAACCGGGATGAACTGAATTCACGCGAATGCCTTGTTTTGCATACAGCAGTGCATCTGTTTTGCTCATCAATCTTACCGCCCCTTTTGAGGCATGATAGGCCGGCAGATCCGGTGCTCCGACAAGCCCATAAATGGAAGAAAGATTTATAATGCTGCCGCTTTTGTTTTTTATCATATGGGGAAGGGCATATTTGGTACACAAAAACACCCCTTTGACATTCACCCGCATCAGGTTATCCCATTCCTCGGCATCAATTTCATGGGTTGGTTTGTCAGGACCGGTGATACCGGCATTATTAACCAGAACAGCGATGCTGTCAGCCGGGGTGATAACCTCGGCCACATTTTTTTCATCACCAGTGTCCAGGTGCTGGTATTCTGCTTTACCGTTGTTCTGGCGTATTTCTTCCACCAGATCTTTTCCTTCATCATCTATAATATCGGTGACAATCACATATGCGCCTTGTTCGGCAAAAAGCTTGCAGATGGCACGCCCGATTCCTCTGGCGCCGCCTGTGACCAGTGCTGTTTTGTTTTTCAAACGGTCCGTCATTTTTTCCTCCCTTGCGTGTTGTGGTGTTTTATATGAAAGCCGTCAGCCATCAGCCATCAGTACTCAGCTAAAAGCTAACAGCTATAAGCTATAAGCTTTCATATTTTGTTGTAC
>JAABSS010000162.1 GCA_011390235.1 Desulfotignum sp. | reverse complement strand
CGATCCGTCATTTTTTTCTCCCTTGGGTTCATAGTTTAAAGTTTTAAGTTTTACGTGTTAAGCGAATACCCGACTGCTTATACTTTCATCTTTTGTTGTGCCCGTCAGGGCATGGCTGTTATTTTGCATTTTTCCTATTACGGTACCAGCCCCTGAAAAAGAATCATATCGTGAAAAACCCCCATTTTTTTGTATTCCAGTATGCAGGTAACATTTGTATTCCATTATGCAGGTAACAAAAGATTTTTCTTTTCTGCGGGACCTGTCTGTACCCAGCAAAAGGAAAATACGGT
>JAABSS010000161.1 GCA_011390235.1 Desulfotignum sp. | reverse complement strand
AATCCATGAGCGGTGCGATCTTTTTGATCAGATCCTGCTGGACATGAAAGCGTTCCTTGTAATAATGGTCCATTTTCCGCCTTTTTGTATTCAATACTTGTCTCTGGATCTTCCTGGTTTTAAAAATGCCAGGTCATTGTGCCCAGCCAGATATCTATACCGTCATTGGGTGATTTAACCGAGGCATTGGAATAATGCATATACCCCAGCTTGATATCAATATGATTAATAACAAAACCAAGATTGATGCGGTTTTCAAACTGAAAATTGGTGGAAAGATTTCTGCCGGCTATTTTGTAGTCATCAATATACGCGGCCCCAATGCCGCCTTCCACATAAGGTGTGATCTTTTTGCCCAAACCGGTATTGAAATAATAGACAAATACCGGAGAAAAAGCTGCACCATGGGTTTTTTCCCCTGATTTTTCCCACAGATTGTAGGACAGTTCAACATAGCCGGACAAATGGCCTGCAGCGGTTTCAAACCATTGGGTGGAAAATTTTTTATGCACCCCCAGCCGGTAAATATCGATATTGTCACAACTTTGTCCGTATCCTGCAGACACCCTATACCCCAAAGAGCCTGCCATTGCAGCGCTGCATAAACATACCGTACTGAACACAAACATCAGACAAATTGCAGATAACTCCATTTTTTTCAATTGACCATTCCTTCTCTTGATTATCTAACATTTTGTCTTTTTTGTGCAATCGCACCCGCATCTAAATTATCCCAAGGTGTATCACAAAAAACAGCTTTGTGGATAGACCAAACTTCAAAAAAGAAAAGGGATGATCAGTTCCCCACCAGGGGGAGCATTCAAACCAGATCTTTTGATACTGTATGGGATTATCTGCACCTTATCAGGGGTTATGCCAGACAGGTTTTTTACTTATGATTGCCCGCAAACAGCATGCTTTTACCCTTGACATAAAATTTGAGTAAGTTTATATCCTTCTAAAAATTGTTACAGGGCACTATTGTTGAACAAACCAGGGAATTGCCATAAAAAAATGACATTAAAACAGACGATTGCAGACAAACACACGATACTGCTGAAAAAATGGTTCCAGGCAACCATTGATACCTATCCGGCCCAGAGCGCAAAAATTCTGGGCAAAGATGTCGACCGGTTCGACAATCCCGTGGGAGCGGTCACCAGAGAATCTTTGGAAGAGATCTTACATCTTCTGGCCGCCGATTATACCCGTGACACCCTTGAAAAAGCACTGGATCCGATCATCCGTATCCGGGCGGTCCAGGCATTTTCAGCAGCCGATGCTGTCAGCTTTATTCTTTCCCTTAAAAACATTGGTGAAACAGTCATGGATTCATCCTTTTTCCGGGAATTCGACCGGATGGTGGACCAGGTCCTTCTGGCCGGGTTCAACCGGCTGATGAAATGCAGAGAAGATATATTCCTTTTAAAGGCCACAGAAAGCAAACGGCGTATTCATGCAGCCTTTGAAAGGGCAGGTTTGGTAAAAGAGCTCAAGGAGGAAGACCTGCTTGGCTCGAAAAAATCTTAACATGCATGACAAAATTCAGGTTTGTCCTGCATACAATCTATGAGGTGGTTATAACATGACACAAAAGTACTTGATCCCCCTGACAGCAGTATTTCTGCTTTTTCTCGTGGCGTACACAGGGGCGGGGGCAGGACTTGGGTGGTTCTTCGGGATTGTAGTTCCCTACCTGGCAGTGCTGGCCTTTTTGGTCGGTTTTGTCGTTAAAGTGATGGGATGGGCAGGATCTGCTGTTCCCTTCAGAATCCCCACAACCTGTGGACAGCAAAAGTCACTTCCCTGGATTAAACAAAACCCCATTGACAATCCGGACACGTCATCTGGTGTGTTTGTACGGATGCTTCTGGAAATATTTGCCTTCCGGTCGCTTTTCCGCAACACAAAGGCAGCCTTCAGCCGCAATGCAGCCAATCGCATCACCTATTCCTGGGAGATTTTTCTGTGGGTTGGTGCCCTGGCTTTCCATTATGCATTTCTGGTGGTGGTGCTGCGGCATTTCAGATTTTTCACCGCCCCGGTGCCCGGTGCCATTCAGTTTTTAGAAGCCCTGGACGGTATTGTGCAGATAGGTCTGCCCGGCCTGTTTTTGTCCGGTGTGGTCCTGCCGGCAGCAGTTCTGTTTCTTCTGGCACGCCGGCTGTTTGATGCCAAAGTGAAATATATGTCCCGGGCATCTGATTACTTCCCTTTGTTTCTGATCCTGGGCATTGCCGCCACCGGCATTTCCATGCGGTATTTCACCAAAGTGGATGTTACCGGTATCAAGGAGATGACCATGGGTCTGGTTACCTTCAGCCCGGTCATTCCTGACGGAATAGGCGGACTGTTTTACGGCCATCTGTTCCTGGTCAGTATTCTGTTTGCCTATTTTCCTGCAAGCAAGCTCATGCATCTGGGGGGCGTATTCCTGAGCCCCACACGGAACATGGCCAATAATACCCGGGCCAAAAGACATGTAAACCCCTGGAATTATGATGTGCCTATCCATACCTATGAAGACTATGAAGATCACTTCAGAGACAAAATGATTGAAGCTGGGCTGCCAGTGGATAAGAAGGAGTAATCAATGGCCGACGAAATTACACCAGATGAACTGCTGGATAAAATAGACTATGGCACACCTTCGGGGGACTGGATGGACACCACCAAGTCCGTTCAGATCCGGCCCGGCATGTACTGCTACGCAGCCAAGGCTGAAAGCGTTGAGACACTGGGGCTGCCCAATGCCAGGCCGTGGAATCCCGTTGAAGATGACTGGAAACTGCCGGACGACTGGCAGCAGATCCTTCATGAGGGTATAAAGGAACGCCTGGAGCGGTTCCGGACATTCAAAATTTTCATGGATGTGTGTGTGCGCTGCGGTGCCTGTGCAGACAAATGCCATTTCTTTCTGGGCACAGGCGACCCCAAAAACATGCCGGTGCTCCGGTCCGAACTGCTCAGATCGGTTTACAGAAATGATTTCACCACCGCTGGAAAAATTTTGCAGAAAATTCCCGGGGGCCAGCGCCTGGGGGGAAACCGCCCCCTGACCATGGATGTGCTCAAGGAGATGTGGTATTATTTTTTCCAGTGCACAGAATGCCGCAGATGCTCGGTATTCTGCCCCTACGGCATTGACACTGCGGAAATCACCATCATGGCAAGGGAGCTGTTCAATCTTATCGGGCTGAACATCGACTGGATCGCCACCCCGGTGTCCAACTGCTACCAGACCGGGAACCACCTGGGAATTCAGCCCCATGCCTTTAAAGACATGCTGGAATTTTTTGTGGAAGACCTCGAAGATATCACCGGTGTGGACTGTACGCCCAATTTCCAGAAAAAAGGGGCGGACATCCTGTTCATCACCCCGTCAGGTGATGTGTTTGCCGATCCCGGCACCTATACCTGCCAGGGATATCTGATCCTGTTTCAGTATCTCAAGGAAAAATACGGACTTGATGTAACCTGGTCCACTTATGCGTCTGAAGGCGGCAACTTCGGGTTCTTCACCTCCCATGAGACCATGAAGCGCCTCAATGCCAAGATGTATGCCGAAGCAAAACGCCTGGGGGTCAAATGGATACTGGGCGGAGAGTGCGGCCATATGTGGCGGGTGATCCACCAGTACATGGATACCATGAACGGGCCTGCCGACTTTCTGGAAGTCCCTGTGAATCCCATCACCGGCACCCGATTTGATAACGCGGCCTCCACCAAGATGGTGCATATCACCGAATTTACAGCAGACCTGATCAAGCATGGCAAACTGGAACTGGACAAGAGCAGAAACGCCAACCGGATCATGACCTTTCATGATTCCTGCAACCCTGCCAGGGGTATGGGCCTTTTGGATGAACCCCGGTATGTGATCAACAACGTGTGCGACAATTTTTATGAAATGCCGCCCAACACCATCCGGGAAAACACCTTCTGCTGCGGCTCCGGTGCCGGTCTCAACGCAGGGGAAAACATGGAACTGCGCATGGCGGGCGCCCTGCCCCGGGCAACCGCCCTGAAACATGTCCATGAAAAATACGGGGTCAATACCCTGGGTACCATCTGTGCCATTGACCGGGCAGCCTTATCCACCCTGTGTGAATACTGGGTGCCGGAAGTGGAAGTGGCCGGCATACACGAACTGGTGGGGAAC
>JAABSS010000160.1 GCA_011390235.1 Desulfotignum sp. | reverse complement strand
CCCCGGCCCTGGTCCTCGACCTTGAGCCGGATCGTTCCGTTTTTGCGGTCCAGTTACAGGTCAGCCTTTTCCACGCCGGCGTGCTTGACTGTATTTAACAGCAACTCCCGGCAGGCGGTGACCATCACGCCAGGAAAATATAAAGGGAAAATTATGGAAAAGTACATGTTTTTCCCTATTGTTTTCAGCTCTAATTTGTTTGATCATATATAGAATGAAATGAACAGGCAGATGAAAACAGAAACTTAACATTGAGGAGACAGAGGAGACAGTCACATGGCACAGAGAAAACAGGTCTATAAATGCGATGTATGCGGAAACATGATTGAAGTCCTTCACGGTGGAGAAGGTGATTTGGTTTGCTGTGGAGAGGAAATGACGCTTTTTGAGGCAAAAGCCGCCGCAGATGAGGGCAAAGAAAAACATGTGCCTGTTATTGAAGCAGCAGAGGGCGGGGTCACCGTGAAAGTGGGGAGCAACCCCCATCCAATGGAGGAAAAACATTATATCGAATGGATCGAAATTCTTGATGGGGATGATTCCTGCCGGCACTTTTTGAAACCTGGCCAGACTCCGGAAACTTTCTTTGCCACCAAAAATCAGAACGTGACGGCCCGCGAATATTGTAATGTCCATGGGCTGTGGAAATCGTGATCACAGACCGCCATGCCCATGAAAAACGGCGGCATGATGTGTTGCCGCGAAACCGGGGTGTTTTATGACGGATGATACAAAAAAACAAGATGCTGAACTGGATGTCTGTACACAGGCCCCTGAATTTGCCGAACATGCAAGACCCAATGAACCGGCACAAGATGCCTGTGATGACGGAAGGGCAGGAAGCAAAAGCCAGCAAAAAAAGGAGGGGAATGCCATGACAGACGAAAAAAAGAAAAATGAAGCGGGTGAAGATCTTGTGGAGGAAAGAAAAAAAGAACGTCAGGAAACCATGGACAAAATGTCCATCGATACATCTGAAGTCCATACCTATGACAAGAAAAAATCAGAAGATGGCGACAAATCCCAATAAGGTTCATAACAGGCAATGGCGGCTGGATACTATCCTGATCCGGCCGCCATGATTACAAGGGAAGGGATATGTTTTGTTATCAATGCGAGCAGACGGCAAAGGGAACCGGGTGTGATGTCCTGGGTGTCTGCGGAAAGAAACCGGACGTGGCCGACCTTCAGGACCTGCTTCTATACAGCCTGATGGGGCTTTCCCAGGTGGTGCTTCAAGGCATCAGGTTCAGCATAGAGGATCCGCGGTATGGTGTGTTTACCGCCAAAGCCGCCTTTTCAACCTTAACCAATGTGGATTTCGATCCCCAGCGGTTTGTAGACCTGATCCATCAGAGCGTTGCATTGCGCGAAGATCTTAAGAAACAACTGGAAAGCAGGAACGTTCCCCTGCAGCTCAAACAAGGTGCTGCCACATTTCAACCGGCAGAAACCCGGGATGAACTCCTTGAGCAGGCGGCAAGGGTGGGATTGTTTTCATACCCGGCAGACAGTCCGGACATTCTGTCATTAAAACATACGCTGCTGTTCGGTATTAAAGGGGTGGCTGCCTATGCAGAGCATGCCCAGATTCTGGGACAGGAAGATGATAAACTCTACCATTTTATATTCAAGGCCCTGGCTGCCATCCAGCAAACTGGACTGAATCAGGATGACCTGGTACAACTGGTCCTTGACTGCGGCAAGACCGCATACCGGGCCATGGAACTGTTGGATGCAGGCAATACCCGAACATACGGACATCCCGTACCCACCCGGGTTCCCCTGGGGCATAAAAAAGGCAAAGCCATCCTGGTGTCCGGCCATGATCTCAAAGATCTTGAAGAACTGCTCAAACAGACCCGGGGAACGGGAATCAACATATATACCCATGGTGAAATGCTCCCGCTTCATGGGTACCCGAAATTAAAAGAATATGAACATTTTTACGGGCATTACGGCACGGCATGGCAGAACCAGACCCGGGAATTCAAGGAGTTTCCCGGTGCCATCCTGATGACCACCAATTGTCTGCAGCGTCCCCAAAAAGCCTATGAAAAAAATCTGTTTACCTCCGGCCTGGTAGGATGGCCCGGCATACCGCATATCCCGGACACCGATTTCCAGCCGGTGATCAACCGTGCGCTGGCCCTTCCCGGATTTGAAGAGGATGTGGAGAAGGGAGCCGTTATGACGGGGTTTGCCAGAAATGCCATTCTTGATAAGGCTGATGATATTCTGGCGGCTGTCAAAGCAGGAAAGATCCGCCATTTCTTCCTGGTGGCCGGTTGTGACGGGGCCAAACCAGGGCGCAATTATTATACTGAATTTGTGGAGAAATTACCGGAAGACTGCGTTGTCATGACCCTTGCCTGCGGCAAATTTCGTTTTTTTGACAAGGACCTTGGTGATATTGACGGCATCCCGCGTCTTCTGGATGTGGGTCAGTGCAATGATGCCTATTCCGCCATCCAGATTGCACTGGCGCTTTCCAGGGCACTGGATACCAATGTCAACGATCTTCCCTTGTCTATGATTTTATCCTGGTATGAGCAGAAAGCAGTCTGTATTCTTCTGGCCCTGCTGTATCTGGGTATTCAGGATATCCGCCTGGGACCGAGCCTTCCTGCGTTTTTTACACCCAACATACTCAATGTTCTGGTGGAAAAATTCAATATCATGCCCATAAAAACACCGGACCAAGACATCAAAGATATCCTGGGATAAAAAACACCGGGTTTAGCCTAAAAATCCCTGTATGATGCGGTTGACAGCCTGGTCGTAATCGAGGCCGAGACTCATGAGCTTCATCAACTGGTCATTGGCGATTTTTCCGATGGAGGCTTCATGGGTCAGTTCCGCATCCGGATGAAGGGCCCGCAGCGCCGGTATGGTCTGGTTGATACCATTGTCCATGATAATGGCGTCGCATTCAATATGGCCGTAGCATTTGGCTTTTGCGGTCAGGTTGACATAAAAGTCCTGGGAGGAGCTGCCCTTTATCACAGAACGGGAAACAATATTTGTCTTGCTGTCTTCTCCGTCCAGGGTGATTTCATTTTTGGATTCTGCAGACTGATCTTTTTCGGTCATCACCCGTTCCGTGATCAGCAGCACACTGCCGGCACCAATATGTGCCTCGTTGGCGCGTTTCGCTTCATCCACCCCGCCCAGCTGGGTCAGTTCCATCTGTGCCTGGGCATTTTCTTCCATAAACACCTTTGTGGTTGGATTCAAGATGCGTTTGCCACTGCCTTCGCCAAGGGCAACGTGTTTTTCGACATAGGTGACCTTGGCGCCGGCCTTGATGTGAAATTCATGGATGCCGGAATGGCCTTCAGATGCATCACTGCCGCAGTGAATGCCGCATCCGGCCACAATGGTGACATCAGATCCCTCCCCGATGATAAAGGTGTTGTACACCACATCATGCAACCCTGCCTGGGAAAGGATGACCGGGATATGAACCGATTCATCCCTGGTACCCGGTTTGATATCAATGACAATACCATCCCCTTTTTCATTGGTTTCGATGTTGATGTTGGCGGACACCTCCCGGCCTTCCAGTTTTCCGTTTTTCCGGATATTATAGGCCCCTTTGGGCATACCTTCCAGATCAGTGACCTCTTTTAACACTTTTTTATCGATAGCATTGAGCATCATCTTCTCCTTGACAGAATTCATCAAACGTACAGACACTTAAATCCTCCAGCATGGGCATGGCACCTGCCAGATCGCCGGTGTAGGCGATCTTTCCTTTTTTGATCAGCAGCAGGGTGTCGGCGGCTTCCAGGAATGACTTGTTGTGACTGACCACAATGGTAGTGGTGTTGTTTTCTTTTTGTTCGCGCTTGAGCAGATCCACCATGGGACCGATGGTCCACAGATCGATACCGGTGTCTGGTTCATCATAAATGGCCACCTTCGGGTTTCTGGCAATCACGGTGGCCAGTTCGATTTTTTTGATCTCACCGCCGGACAGCTTGCTGTCCACGGGTTTGTCCAGAAAATCCAGGGAACAGACCCCGACCCTGGAAATGATATTCACCAGTTTTTCTTCATCATCCGATCCCAGGGAAATGGATAACAGGTCCCGGAAGGTTGTCCCCTTGAACCGAGCCGGATGTTGAAATCCATAAACAATGCCGGCGTTGGACCGTTCAT
>JAABSS010000159.1 GCA_011390235.1 Desulfotignum sp. | reverse complement strand
AGGACTGGGTTCTGGAAAGCGAAAACATTGTATGGGATGACAAATTCCTCAACCTGGTACCAGTGGAAAACCTGTTCGGAGACACTGCCGAACAGGTGGTGGAAACCATTATTCAGAAAATCAAATAATTTTTTCCCAAATGCACAAGGCACCCGCGGGGGGCGGGTTTTGCTCACCCGAACAAAATCATGTTACATGTGGTTATCCCGGGGTTATGCCCGGGCAAGAACCAGCACATCCACCCGGCCGGCACCCGCAGCCAGAAGAACCCGGGCAGCCTCAGCGCAGGTAGCCCCGGTGGTGTATACATCATCCACCAGCAAAATATTGCGATCTTTGATCGCAGCCGAATCTGTCACCTGAAACGCATTTTTCAAATTTTTGCGGCGCACTGCAATGTCAAATCCGGTCTGGGGACTGGTATATCTGACCCGCTTCAATGAGGTTGTGTCCACCTTCCACAACGGCTTTGTCCCATGGATTTTGCAATATGTTTTGGCAAAACCGCGCACCAGCAGAAAAGACTGATTAAACCCCCGCTGGCGAAGCTTTCTGGCGTGCAAAGGGATGGGCAGTATACAGTGAATCTCTTTATTTTCAAAAAACCGGGAAAATGCATCAAACATCAATGGTTCAAAAAACCGGGTCAAAGAAAGCCTGGCCTGGTATTTAAAAAGGGGCAGGATATCCCGCACAAGCCCCTGGTATGCAAGGGCCGCCCGCACCCGGCGTATCCGGGGCAGCCTTTTTAAACAGGTTTCACAAAGATGGTTTTCCCCCGCATCAAACAGATGCCCGCACCGGGTGCAGAAAGGCGGTTCAAACAGGGGCAGCCCCCTGGCCAGGCAGTTTTTGCAGAAACATGCCTGGCTGGTATAAAATCCTGCCGTGCCCGGATTCAGCAGAATCCGGCAGTTCATGCACAGGTGGGGAAACACAAGTACCTGAAAGAACCGGGCGGTCTTTGTCAGGTACCGGCCAAAAGTTTTTCCTTTATTATTTGTGAAAACCCGGAGCATGAGACATCCTTTATCCCGGAGAGACTGCCGGCCAGATCCGGGGTCAAACGGCCCCCGGCCTGGGCATGCCTGTCTGTACCAAAGCCGGGGCAACATTATCCGCCAGGGTGCATACTGCGCTGGCGCAGCGCTTCATACATGGCCATACCACCGGCAACCGAGGCATTAAGGGAATTTATGGGGCCTTTAATGGGAATGGACACCAGAAAATCACATTCCTTGCGGACACCGGGACGGATCCCCTTGTGTTCTCCTCCTGCCACCAGGGCCAGGCAGCCTGTCAGATCCGCCCCAAACAGGGGTGTATCACCCCCGGCATCCAGACCTGCTGTCCAGGCCTGGTTTTCCTTTAAGGTGCGCAAAGTAGCCGCTGTATTGGTTACAATAAAAATCTGTGCATGTTCCATGGCTCCGGCAGATGCCCTGGAAACCCCGGGAGTCGGCAGAGCTGACCGGTCTTTGGGAATCATGATGCAATCCACACCCGTGCACAGGGCAGTACGGATCAAAGCACCCAGATTCTGGGGATCCTCGATCTGGTCCAGCACAAGGGCCAGAAAAGGCCCCTGCCGGCTCCTGATCCAGGGCACGATATCAGATCCCTTTTGTACCGGAAATACTGATGTTCTGGCGGCAATGCCCTGGTGGGCATCTGACTGGGTCAGTTCCTCCAGGTGCCCGGCATCTGTAACAACCACCTTTATGCCTGCAGCAGCAGCCAGAGACACAAGTTTATCCCCCCGTTTACCTGACCGGCTTCGGGAAATAAAAACAGTGTCAAACTGACGTTTCTCAGCCTTGAGAGCCTCATACACACTGTGAAATCCAAAAAGAATTTCTGTGTTTTTTCTACCTGTATTTTGTCTGTCTGTCTGTTTTGTCAATTATTTTCCATTTCTTTTTCAAAAATGTGACACAATTGCGCAGATGCGGTTTCCAGGTCATCATTCACCAGCACATATTGAAACATATGTTTTTGCCTGATCTCTTCTTTGGCATTTTTCAGGCGCCGGGCAATGGTCCGGGGGTCATCTGTGCCACGATTTTCCAGACGGCGGCCCAGCTCTTCAAGGGAAGGCGGCATGATGAACACCGATACCGGATTCAGGCCGGATGCCATGATCTGAGCTGCCCCCTGAACATCAATGTCCAGCAGCAGGATGCTGCCCTTTTCAAGCTGTTCTTCCACAAAGGTGCGGGATGTGCCGTAATAATGCCCATGGACCCTGGCCCATTCCAGCCAGAGATCTGCATCGATCATATCCACAAATTCAGATTCATTGATGAAAAAATAATCTTTGCCATGGATCTCCCCCGGCCGGGGGGGGCGGGTGGTATGGGACACGGAATAGAAAACCCCGGAAAATTTTTTCAAAACCTGTTTTATGAGTGTTGTTTTACCAGCGCCTGACGGGGCCGATATCACAAACAACCGTCCTTTTCGGGCCATGTTATTCCTCTTGCTGTGCTTCCCCGTCTTTTATCAGGGAGGCAAACCGGGAAGCCACTGTTTCTGCCTGGATGGCTGATAAAATCACATGGTTGCTGTCCGTGACTATGATGGCCCGGGTTTTTCTGCCGTGGGTGGCATCGATGAGGCAGCGCTCATCTTTTGCCTCATCCTTGATACGTTTCATGGGGCTTGAATTGGGTGACAAAATGGCCACCACCCGTTCGGCCACGACTGTATTACCAAAACCAATATTTAACAGCACCTGTTCCATAGCATTTTTCCCATCCTAAAAGAATCATCTGATTTTCGCGCATATGCCTTGCCTGATCCCGGCCGGGTCCATTTTTATTGTGCAAATCCGCCCCCCGGTATATCAACGCCGAAAATTGCGTTACTCAATATTCTGTACCTGTTCCCGGATCTTTTCCAGCCGGGATTTCAAATCCACTACTATATGAGATAATTGTGCATTGCCGGCTTTGGAACCGATGGTGTTGAATTCCCGGTTGAATTCCTGGATCAGAAAATTCAACTTCTGCCCCTGGGACCGGTCGGCTTTCATCACATCCCGAAACTGCTGAATATGGCTTGATATGCGGACAATTTCCTCGGACACATCACTTTTATCCGCCAGAATGGCCACTTCCTGGGCCAGCCGTACCGGATCAATACCCTCTTTGTCTGGTGCCAGCCTTTCCAGCCGCTCCTCCAGCCGTTTTTTATAAATGACGGGGATCTCTTTTGCCTGGTCTTTTACCAGAACCATCTGGTTTTCAATGGCATCCAGCCTGGCTGCCAGGTCCTGGTACAGGTTGATGCCTTCTTTCTTTCGCATCTGGTCCAGTTCCCGGGCGGCATTTTTTACAGCTGTCGACACCACCTGCCATAGCAGCTGCGGATCCAGTTGTTTTGGCGCAGGCATAATAATGTTTTTTGCACACAGAATATGGTCCAGTCCGGGATCCTTCGCAAGGTTCAGGCATTTGTTTATCTGTTGCAGGGCTTTAAAATAGGCTGTGGCTTTTGCCTCATCCACTGCAAACTGATCCGGTTCCGGAGAATCATCCTGAACAGTGATGCGGATTTCCATGCGGCCCCGCTGGTGGTAACGGGTGATGATCTTTTTTACATCCTCTTCAAAGACCTGGCAGGCTTCAGGCAGGTACACATTAAAATCCAGGTGCCTGGAGTTGAAGGAGCGCACAACCACTTCTGCTGTGATGGTTTCCCGGGTGTGGCCGGCTTTTGCAAACGCGGTCATGCTTTTTATCATGAATGGTTCCTTTTAACAGCTGTAAGATCTTGCATGTATTTGTCTCTCACCTGTTCCAGAAACCGGATAATATCAGGGCCGGCATAATCCGGATAGGTCCATTCCAGAGGGATGAACCCCTGGCGTGTATACATCAGGGTCAGGTCTGCATATATGTTTTCACCAATATAAATTCTGTGGGAATAGTCCTTTCCCGTAGCCAGAACAAACCGGGAAGGCAGCAGATACCCGGGATCGATATTGATCCGGCGCAGATTTTCACGGCTGAACCGCGCTTCCACTGCATTGGTTGCCTGTTTGACAGATGCCAGTTTTGCCTGGTCCATGAGGGGTTTAAAGGCCAATACCCGCCGGAAAAGGGGGGATCCCATTTCTTTGTGGTAGTAGCCGGTATAATTGAAATCCAGCCATCCGGAAATCAGATCCACAGGCCCGCCAACGGTTTCCAGAAAAGCGAAC
>JAABSS010000158.1 GCA_011390235.1 Desulfotignum sp. | reverse complement strand
AATGCCGGCCTCCACAGCCAGGCGCCGGGTAACACCTGACGGCAGGATGCGCTCCCTGTAGGATGCCGGTGCTTTTTCAAACCATTCCCATGAGGGCATGGACACCACAGATGCCTTTATGCCGTGGTCCGCTTCCAGGGTCTGTGCCGCCCCAAGGCTGATATGGACCTCAGAGCCGGTGGCAATGATGATCATATCTGCCTGATCCCCCTTGTCCAGGATGGTATATGCCCCGTAATGAAATTCTCCGTCCCGCAGGGAGGTATCCAGGATGGGCAGCTTCTGCCGGCTCAGGATAAGGGCTGTGGGGGAATCCACCGTGGACAGGGCCTGCTTCCATGCCAGGGCGGTCTCATTGGCATCTGCCGGCCGCACCACGTTCAGGCCGGGAATGGCCCGCAGGGCTGCCAGGTGCTCCACCGGCTGATGGGTGGGGCCGTCTTCACCCACGGCCACGCTGTCATGGGTGAACACATAGACCAGCGGCAGTTTCATCAGAGAAGCCAGCCGGATGGCCGGCCGCATATAATCGGAAAAAACCAGAAAGGTACCGCCATAGGGCCGGATCCCGGAATGCAGGTACATGCCGGACATGACCGCACCCATGGCATGTTCCCTCACCCCGAACCGGATGTTGCGGCCCTCCCAGGCATTTTTCTGAAATTCTGTTGCGCAGTCCAGATAGGTCTTGTTGGAAGGTGCCAGGTCGGCGGATCCACCCATGAGCACGGGCAGGTTCGGGGCGATGGCATTGAGCACTTTGCCTGAGGCAGCCCGGGTGGCCACTGGTGCATCATCCACAGAAAATACCGGAATACCCTTGTCCCAGCCCTTGGTGAGAAACCCGCTCACTGCATCCACAAACATGGCTGCATCGTCTGGATAGGTGTTTTTGTAGGCAATGAAGGTTTCCTGCCAGGCATCTTCCAGTTTTTGTCCTGCTGTCACTGCGGTTCCGGCCGCTTCCAGCACCCTGTCCGGCACATGGAAGGTTTTGTCCTCAGGCAGGCCGTAGAATTTTTTCACCAGCCTGATCTCCTCGTCCCCCAGAGGTGCACCATGGGCATCGGCCGTGCCCTGTTTATTAGGGCTGCCATAGGCGATATGGGTCCTGATCTTGATCAGAGACGGCTGGTCTGTTTTTTCCTTACCCGCCTGGAGAGCATGGTGAATGGACTCCAGATCATTGCCGTCCGCCACCTCCTGCACATGCCAGTTCATGGCTGAAAACTTGTCACCGACGTTTTCCGTAAACGCAAGATCCGTAGCCCCTTCGATGGAGATATGGTTGTCGTCGTAAAGCAAAATCAGCCGGCCCAGGCCCAGATGACCGGCCAGGGAAGCAGCTTCCATGGAAACCCCTTCCATGAGGTCTCCGTCTCCGCACATGCAGTAAGTATAATGATCAATCAGGGGTTTGTCCCCCTGGTTGAACCGGACCGCCAGGTGGCGTTCGGCAATGGCCATGCCCACGGCATTGGCAATGCCCTGGCCCAGTGGTCCGGTGGTGGTTTCCACCCCGGGAGTGTCCCCGTATTCCGGATGCCCCGGGGTTTTGGAACCCCATTGCCGGAAATTTTTCAGATCCTCCAGATCCAGCCCGTACCCGAACAGGTACAAAAGGCTGTAAAGCAGGGAAGAGGCATGTCCCCCGGACAGAACAAACCGGTCCCGGTCGATCCATGCCGGATTTTTGGGATTGTGTTTCAAAAAGCGTTTGAACAGTACATAGGCGGTGGGCGCCAGGCCCATGGGCGCACCGGGATGGCCGGAGTTGGCTTTCTGCACCGCATCCATGCAAAGGGTTCTGATGGTATTGATGGTCAGTTTATCCAGATTTTCTGTGGCATCAGCCATGGTATTTATCTCCTGTTGGATAACGTGGGATTTATAAGGCTCTCATAAATTCGGGTTTGAGTTTTATTTTTCCGCTCAGTGCCCGGGCGATCTGCTCCAGGGTTTTTTCCTTGTCCCGGGGCAGCCTGGCCCTGATGGGCAGATAATTGGAGGCATGATTGGCATGGAACAGTCCATCCGACAGGTGGGTGGATGCAATCATCTGTCCCAGTTCTGCCAGCATTTCCTCGGGTCCTGGCAACTGAAACCGGCCGGCCTGGTGATCCGCATGCAGCTCTGTTCCCGGAATCAGCATCAGGCTTAAGGCCCCCACATAATCCGGATCAATTTCAGACAGGACCCTGCCGGTTTCCTTTGCATGGACCAGAGACCGCTCCCTGCCTGCCAGGCCCACCAGCACAGTGACAGACAGCTTGATGCCCGCTTTTTTCACACGCCGGCCCATGCGGATCATTTTATCTGCTGTGGCGCCTTTACGTATATCGGCCAGCACCTGGTCATCACCGGATTCCAGACCCATGTAGGCGATGCCCACTCCCAAGTCGTGAAGCTCGGCCAGCTCCTCATCGGTTTTCATGCCGATGCCCTTGGTATTGGCATACACCCCCACCCGTTCCACCCAGGGAAGCCGGTCCTTGATCCTTTCCAGAATGGGACGCAGCCGCTTCATGGGCACGATCATGGCATCCCCGTCACAGATGAACAGCCGCTTTTGCCGGGGAAAATGGGCACGGGCATATTCAATATCCTGAAAGATGATGTCGTCTTTTTTGATGGTAAACCGCTTGTCCCGGAAGGTACCGCAGAAGGTACACTTGTTGTGGGAACATCCCAGGGTCACCTGGAGCAGTATACTGTCGGCCTCACTGGGGGGCCGTATGATCATTCCGTCATAATGCATAGTCATTTCCTGTTAAAATTCCAAAGAGTTTCTTTTAGCAGGTATTGCCAGAAATTTCAACAGGATGAAAAAGATCTGTCTGAGAGGATCCTTACCATGCGCAACCTGATCATCCATACGATCAATTTTCTGTTATGACCCAGAATGTAATGGTGCAGCCGGCCAAGTATGAAAATCAGGAAGCCAGCCGGTCCTTGAGACCTGACCGGCGCAGATTGGTGCGGTTGTTTTCAAAAGCGGTATGAACGGCCCGGGAAGATCCCACAATGATCACCAGGTGTCTGCCCCGGGTCAGGGCGGTGTACAAAAGGTTGCGCTGGAGCAGGGGATAATGGGCCATGGTCAGGGCTATGATGACTGCACCGTATTCCGATCCCTGGGATTTGTGCACTGAGATGGCATAGGCCAGTGACAGTTCGTCCAGTTCCAGCAGATCATAGGGTACCGTTCGGCCGTCGTACTCCACAGTGATCCGGCCATCTGATTTTGACACTTCCACAACCTGACCGATATCCCCATTGAACACCTCTTTTTCATAATTGTTTTTCAGGTGCATGACCTTGTCCCCGGGACGAAAATTCATGCCGTGATTGACAATGCCTCCTTTGCCCGGATTCAGAACAGTCTGTAGCTGCTGATTGAGATTGATGGTACCGGCTTCTCCCCGGTGCATGGGGGTGAGCACCTGAAAATCGGTGATATGGGGAAAAGTTTTGGGAATCTTGTTACACAGCTCCAGAATGGTTTTCACCACTTTTTCACCATGCTGGTTTTCAATAAAATAAAATTCCGACAGATCCTGAGAATCTCTGGTTTTAAAATCAGGCATCTGTCCATTGCGAATATCATGGGCATGGCGTACAATGGGACTCTGCCTGGCCTGACGGAAGATTTTGGTCAAAGAAAACACGCTGATCCGGCCCGAGGCCATGATATCGGACAATACATTGCCCGGTCCCACCGACGGCAGTTGAAAGGTGTCCCCCACCAGTATCAGGCTGGCACCGGGCGGCATGGCTTCCACCAGGTGAAACATGAGCTGGGTATCCACCATGCTGGCCTCATCCACCACAAACACATCGAGCGCCAGGGGATTGGTAAAGTTACGTTCCACTGTGCCCTGTTCCGTGTCAAAACCCAGCAGTTTGTGCAGGGTAAAGGCTTTTTTATCTGTGGTTTCTGACAGCCGCCTGGCAGCCCGGCCGGTAGGAGCTGCCAGCACCACGGTGAGGCGGCGGTGCCTGAACACCTGGCACAGGGCACGCACCAGGGTGGTTTTGCCGGTACCGGGACCACCGGTGATCACAGATACCTTTTGGGCCATTACCTGGCAGACCACTTCCAGCTGCTCATCTGATAATTTCACGGCCATTCCGGTCAGCACCTGTTCCAAAATCGCATCCCGGCTGATCCGCAGGTCGGACGCCGGCATGGACAGCAGGGCGGAAAGCC
>JAABSS010000157.1 GCA_011390235.1 Desulfotignum sp. | reverse complement strand
AAAATTCGCCCCGCTGGGTAAAAGACAGTCCGGCCCGCAGGGATACTTTTTTGGACAGCCCGTAGAGCCTGGCACCGTAATATCCGGTAATGATTTTTCCGGCAATGGACCATATCAGCAGGGTGACCAACAGGGGTATCATGGGAACCCCGTCTCCAAAGGTGATGGTGGTGCCGAAATAAAAAAAGAACAGGGGCAGAAACAGGTCCCGGATCGGCAGGACCGCGTGTCCCATCTTTTCGGTCCGCCGTACCTCCGCCAGGATGATGCCGGCCAGAAAAGCGCCCAGCACTTCGGAAAGGTTCAGCATCAGGGCCAGGCCACCGTAGGCAAGGGCCATGCCCACCACCAGGAGAATGAAAATGTCATGGCTCATGTACCGGTCCACAAATCCCCCCAGCCGGCTGAAGATGAGATGCCCGATGATCACTGCGCCGATGATCAGGCCCAAAATTTTTGCCATGATCAGCCCGAATGTCATTGCGGTCAGGGCGGTCCCGGCGGTGAGGCCCACAAGGACCGCCACTGCCACGGGCGCGGCAATATCCTCGAATATCAGCAGGGCCAGCATGAATTCCGATTCCGGATTGGCCATGCGTTTAGAGGTTTCCAGGATTTTGGCGGTGATGGAGGAGGAGGTGGCGTATACCACGCCGCCCATGAGAAATGCGGTGATCCAGTCCAGGCCGAAGGCCATGCAGATCCCCATGGTGAGAAACAGGTTGAGGACCAGGTCCAGGGTCCCGGCCGGGGCCACTTTTTTGGCAATACCGGCCAGGCGGCGCGCCGGAAACTCCATACCCAGCATGAAGAACAGCAGAACGATACCCATTTCTCCGGCCAGATGCAGCAGGTGATTGCCGGAAAAATGGCCCCCCAGGCCGATGCCCAGCAGGATATACAGCACCACCCCGGGAATCCGGATCTTCATGCCGATAAATCCCACAAAAAACAGCAGGATAAAAACCGCTCCGGCAATGAACAGAACAGGGAAGTGAACGTCCAGCATCAATTCTCACCTTCCATTGCCTTACCGTTGGCCATGGCTTCAAACCGGCGGATCTGGTCCCTTTTTCCCGCTGCCATGACCGTGTCACCGGCCTTGAGCACAAAGTCGATGTCCGGGCTGACGCTCATGTCATCCCCCTGCATCACCGCGATGATGGAGGCCCCGGTGTGGCTGCGGATGCGGGATTCAGCAATCTGTTTGTCCACGAACGGGGATTCCGGGGTCAGCTTGATCCATTCCATAACCAGTTGCTTCTGAAATATCTGCATATTTTCATCATCCACTGGCTGGTAGGTGGCCCCCAGCAGCTGGGCCCCCAGTTCCCGGGTTTCCTCGGATGTTAAAGACAGAAAATAATCGGCTTCATCTTCATCTGCATCCTGAAAAAAATACAGGTCCCGCTTGCCGGAATGATGGACAATGACCACGATCTTTTGCTGCTCAGCGGTCTGAAAAGAGATTTTTTTGCCCACACCGGGCAGGTCTGCCATTTTAACTTCCACGGTATCACCTCATGTTGGTTTTGGATTGGCTTTATTTATTCCATGACAAACTCAATGAAATTGTCCGGATTGATCACCCGGGTCCGGGTGCCGGGATAGGCGTTTAAAAATGTTTGTGAAAAAAATGCTTTTTTCTTCACGTTCCACTTGAATTCAAAGGCGCAAAATCTGCCTTGCGCTTCTTCGATATAATCAATTTCCTGCTGTGCGTGATTGCGCCAGAAAAAGATGTTGACATAGGTGCGGCTGTAATGATTTTTTTTCATTCGTTCCGTGATCAGAAAATTTTCCCATAACCCGCCGACATCCTGGCGCATGCCCAAAGGGGAGAAATTTTTCAGTATGGCATTGCGTATACCGTTGTCATAAAAATATATTTTTTTTCCTTTTTTGATTTCATTGCGCATGTTTCTGCTCAACGAGTGGACACGGAAAACCACAAACGCTTTTTCAAGAATATCAATGTAATTTTCAACGGTTTTGGGGTCTGCGCCAATGATTTGCCCGACTTCATGGTATTTGACTTCACTGCCGATCTGGAGAGCCAGGGCCTGGAGCAGTTTTTCCAGGATCCGCGGCCTTTTGAGTTTTCCCCAGGCCAGGACATCTTTGTACAGGTAGCTGCCGGAAAGCGACATCAGAATATCCATCTCATCCCCCTTGGCCTTGACGACTTCCGGATAGTATCCAAAAATCAGCCGATGTTCAAGCAGTCTTTTTTCTTCGATCAGACCATGGGTTTCGACCATCTCTTTGAATGAAAATGGAAACAGGTGATATTCATATTTTCGGCCGGTCAAGGGCTCTTCGATTTCGTTGGCCAGGTCAAACGCGGACGAACCGGTCACGATCAGCTGTTTTTCAGGAAATGTGTCGTGGAACAGTTTCAATGTCAGTCCGATATCTTTGATCTGCTGGGCTTCATCGATCACCACGATGGGTTTTTCCCCGGAAAGGGTTTTCAATACCGATGAGGTGGCACCAGTCAGCATACTCCGGATATCCGGCTCATCTCCGTTCAGCCAGATAAAATCGGTTTCAATTTTTTTGACCATCTGCTGGGCAAGGGTGGTCTTTCCCACCTGGCGGGGGCCGAAAATCAAAATAATTTTACCCTTTCCGATGTTGTTCAGAATGGGATCTGAGATGGTTCGCAGTATCATATAATCCTGAATATCATATAAATTTTTGGATTACAATCCATTATTTCATATAAATTTTTGGATTATCATTCATGAATCGCTGGGAGGCGGGTGATTTGCATCGGCAAGAGTGCAGAGTTGATGGATTTTGTCCACATAAGCAGCGATGTCGCATTTTCGCTCAAGACCCGAAGCTGCCATGTACCGGACCTTGCCGAAGATGGACCGTTCGGCCCAGGCCCGGTCGTGAATTCCATAGAGCCAGGCCACACCGGTGTAGGAATTGGGGTCTCTGCCGTCCAGAAAATAGCGGTTGTTCAGGGCCAGGGTGGTTTCATAGGCCTGTTTCGGACTGGGAGACCATTCCAGGATTTTTTTGCCCCAGTACATGCGCATGTAATTGTGCATGAACCCGGTGCAGGTCATTTCCATCATGGCGGCATTCCAGTAAGGATCATGGGTTTCGGCCTGTGCCAGTTGATTCAGGGTATAGATATGTTCCCTGGGATCGGTTTCATGGTCTGCCAGGGTTTTTTTTGCCCATCCGGGAATTACGTCAAACGTATCATATCCAGGGGTGTAATAGACAAAATTGACGGCCAGCTCCCGCCGGATGATCAGCTGTTCCAGGAAGGCATCCCTGGCTTCTGCCAGGGATGCCGGCAGGTTCATCAGGGCCATGGCCAGATACAGCGGAGAGATCTGGCCAAAATGCAGGTAGGGACCCATGTGGGAGATGTCATCGGTCTGGGGCTGGTTGCCGTGTTTTTCATAATTTTTCAGGCCATTTGCCAGAAAGGCCTGGAACCGCTTTTTTGCATGGGAGGTGCCGCCGGGAAAAAACCGGGAGACCGGAGGGACGGTGTTGTCCAGTGACATGGTCTGCACCAGGGTTTCCGGATCCTGCACGCCCGGGCCGTTCAGATCGGGAAAAGACAGGTGCAGGGAGGATTTTTTGACAACCCGGGCAGTCAGTGGCATCAGAAAATCCGCCAGAACCCGGTGGAGTTTTGGCCGGATAGTCCGGGCCGCATATTCCGCCTTGTCCGAGGCCGCTGCCACCGGGACCACCACATCGGTTTCCACCTGGATGACCGGGCATCCGGCATTTTGGGCCACCTGGTGCCGCCATTGCCGCTGATGCCGCAGGTATCCCATATCACACACGATCAGGGCGGCCTGTTTCCCTAAGTCCAGGGCTACGTCAGGCGGGGGGCCTTTTTGCACCACCAGTTGTATGCCCCGGTCTGCCAGCGCTGTACCGGTTTCCGCCAGCCCCTCCAGCATAAAGGTGTAGTGCCGCAGGTTGGCTTCCGGATATGCATCGGTGAGGCCGAACCCGGTCACCAGGGGCAGATTCAGCTGGTTGGCCTGGTCAACGGCAAATTCCAGGGCATGGTTCCAGGCCGCCCGCTGGGACTGCTGCATCCAGTACAGCACGTACTCCCCTTTTCGGGCCGGGGTGTCATTGAGTGGGTGTATGCGGGTCGGATGGATGGTCATTCGAAAATCTTTTCATCGGCTGCCGCCGCTTCCGCCGCATCCGGTTCCATGTCCCGGATTTTTCCGG
>JAABSS010000156.1 GCA_011390235.1 Desulfotignum sp. | reverse complement strand
AAGGGCCTGAGCAGCTGGGCCGTGATGATCTGGTCTTCTGAAATCCCCTCCACATCCCGGGGAATCCGAATTATCCCGTCTGCTTCGGTAAGGGTGGTGATACTGCCCGAACCCCGGGGCAGCTGGGAGGCAATCAATTTTTCCTCCACTGCGCCTATTTTTACCCGCAAAAATTCGTCCTGGCCCAGCTTTGAAGCAATGTTCCTGGCCAGAGAGACAGGGACCGAACGGGTCTGCAGCTCGGGCAGTTTCTGCATTCTGCGCAAAAGCGGTCCGGCAAATTGCTCAAAGGCCACAATGGCAGAGACAGGGTATCCGGGGATGCCGAATACGGGTTTTTCAAACACCTTGCCCATCAATACCGGTTTTCCCGGCATCATGGTAACCCCGTGCACCAGGACCTGACCCAAAGCAGCAATCACATGCCGGGCAAAATCCTCTGATCCAGCTGATGAGCCGCCGATGATGCAGACCATATCATAATCTCCCTTTGCAGCTTTGGCCACAGCATCGGTAATTTTGTCACGGTCGTCTTCAAGCATTGGGTGGCAGTCAAAATGTGCACCATTGTCCAGACACAGGGCACCCAGAACCGTGGAATTGGATTCAACCACCTGGCCCGGTGCCAGCTGGTCCACCTGAACCGCATCCCACCGGACCAGTTCCGATCCGGTGGGAATAATGAGAACCCTGGGTTTCTTATACACCGCCACCTTGAAAATACCACCGGAAAGCAGGGCGCCCATGGCATAGGCATTGATCTGCTGACCCCTGGGGAACAAAAGCTTGGTGGCAACGATATCTTCTCCCATTTTGCGGACATGCTGCCAGGGAAATACCGGTGCTTCAATTTCAATGGTCTGCTCATCAATGACATTCACCTGTTCGATCATGATAACGGCATTGGTTCCCCCGGGCATGGCATGGCCCGTATTTATCCAGAAAGCATCTTTTCCCGGGACAAGGGACTTTGGTGCATCATCGCTGGCACCGAATGTGTGTCTGGCATCCACTGCAATGCCGTCCATGGCAGCGGCATGGAAGTTGGGACTGGACAACACCGCAATGGCAGGAGCTGCCAGGACCCTGTCCCGGGCAGCGGTCACATCAATGGTTTCCACGGGGGTAATGTGTTCTTTAAAAGTATCCACCAGTATCTGCCATGCGGTTTCAATGGGTTTTGTATCAAGATATATGTTGCGCTTTGATGTCATGACTGTTTTCCTCGAGATGTTTTTATGAAAGTGTTAAGTTTTAAGCTAATACCTGACTGCTTATACTTTGAATATTTGTTTTGCCGGCAGGGCATGGGTGTTTTATGAAAGCTGTCAGCCGTCAGTACTCAGCCAACAGCTAACAGCTTTCATTTTTTGTTGTGCCCGCCAGGGCATGGGGGTTATTGAAAATATTTCTTCATGGTAATTTTGGCTGATATTACAGGAGAATTACCTGTGTCCAGGTATCTTTTTCCAGACCTTCCAGGTTTTCCCCGATATCCAGAAGACCGTCTGCATGCACCATGGTCCGGATAAGACCGGATTTTCCCAGTACCGGTTTTGCCATCAGCCCGGTTGGTCCGTTTTCCAGCGTCACCCGGATAAAATCGCGCCTTCCCTGGGCAGAGGCAACATTTCGGGTCAGTCTGGCCGGTATCCGCACCAGGGGCTTGGGTGCGGCATACCCCTGGATCCTGTGCAGAAACGGCACCACCACCATTTTCATCACCACCATGGCCGATACCACCTGGCCGGGCAGGCCCCATACAGGTTTGGTGCCGCTTCTTGCCAGAATAGTGGGTTTGCCCGGACTCAACGACATACCGTGGACCAGGATGTCCGTATCCCGAAGATCTGACAGCACCTCCACCGTGTAATCCCGGGTTCCCACAGAACTGCCGCCGGATATGAGCACCATGTCGGTTTCAGCCAGGGCCTTTTCACAGCAGGCTTTCAATGCCCGGGGATCATCCTTGATAATCCCGTATTGTACAGGCTGCGCATGGGCCTGCTGCACAAACCCTGAGAGGGTATAGGAGTTGATATCCCGGATACGCCCGGGAGATGGCTTTTCATGGATGGGAATGATTTCATCCCCGGTGGAAATAATGCCCACCTTCGGCACCTGGTGCACCGGCAGGGTTGAAAACCCCATACCGGCTGCCAGGCCCACCTCCTGGGGACGTATAAAAGTACCGGCCGGCAAGAACACATCCCCTGTTTTAAAATCTTCATCTTCTGCAATGACATTCTGGAAAGGTGCCACACTCTTGTAGATTTCAAGGCTAGTATCATCTATGGTCTTGGTATGTTCCACCATGACAACCGCATCCGCGCCCCGGGGCAGCATGCCGCCTGTGGCGATGCCGGCGGCCTTTCCCGGTGCCAGGACAAAATCAGGCATCTGGCCCATGGGAATGGATCCCTGGATATCAAGCCATGCCGGGGTGGATTCCGAGGCCCCGAAAGAAGCAGATGCCTGGATGGCATACCCGTCCATGGTGGCCCGCCGAAATCCCGGCATATTTACGGGTGCTGACACATCCTGTGCCAGTATCCGGGAAAAGGCAGATTCCACAGCAATGGTTTCCGCCTCTTTGGGTCCAAACTGCTGCTGTAAGGCCATGACCTCATCAAGGGTTTTTACTTTAAAAAAATGGGTCATTTCAGGGCCTCTTTTATTCTTTCCATGGCAAGGTTCACATTGTTGCGGCTGTTAAAGGCAGAGATACGGATATAAGGGTTGCCGCACCGTCCAAACCCGCCCCCGGGCGTGCACACTACTGATGCCCGGTTGAGCAGCAGGTCAAAAAATTCCCAGGAATCTCTGCCCTGGCCGTCCACCCAGATATAGGGAGAATTTTTCCCGCCGGCATAACCAAAGCCCAGATCTTCAACTGTCTGGCAGATGATATCTGCATTGTCCAGATACGAGGCCACCAGTTCTTTTATCTGTGCCCTGCCCTCCGGGGAATACACTGCTTCAGCAGCTTTCTGGACCGGGTAGGAAACACCGTTGAATTTGGTGCTCTGCCGCCGGTGCCACAAACCATGCAGAGAAATCACATCCCCTCTGCCGGAAAAAACACTGCAGTCCTTAGGTACCACCGTGGACCCGCAGCGGGTACCGGTAAACCCGGCTGTCTTGGAAAAACTTCTGAACTCCACAGCCACTTTGGCTGCTCCCTCAATTTCATAAATGCTTCTGGGCAGGGTCTCATCCCGGATAAAGGCCTCATATGCCGCATCAAACAAGATCAATGCCTTGTTTTGTCTCGCATAGTCCACCCATGCGGCAAGTTCGGATTTTGTGGCACAGGTGCCTGTGGGGTTGTTGGGAAAGCACAGGTAAATAAGATCCACAGGTTCTTTCGGGATCTGCGGAAGAAAACTGTTTTCCTTAAGACAGTCCATGTAGACAATATTCTGATATCTGCCGTCTTTGAATACACCGGTTCTGCCGGCCATGACATTGGTGTCCAGATATACCGGATACACCGGATCGGGAATGGCAATTTTTATATCCCGGGCAAACAATTCCTGGAAATTGCCGGTATCGCATTTGGCCCCGTCACTGACAAAGATTTCATCAGCAGAAATATCAGCACCCCTGGCCTGGTAATCATGGACTGCGATTTTTTCCCGTAGAAACCCATAGCCCTGCTCCGGGCCATATCCTTTAAAGGTGGCATCTTCGGCCATCTCATCCACCCCTTTATGAAAGGCTGCAATGACAGCCGGAGGCAGGGCCTGTGTTACATCTCCGATGCCAAGGCGTATGATCCGGGCACCGGGATTGTTTTTTTGAAAAAGGGCCACGCGCTGTGCAATATCTGAAAAAAGATAAGAAGCCTGCAGCTTCTGGTAATTTTCATTGGCTCTGATCATGGATTTTCCTTTCTGTTTTCATCTGTAACAAGGGTTGCACAGCCCGGGTCAATGACAAAAATTCATCCACTGTAAGGGTTTCCGCCCGTCTTTCCGGTAAGATTTGCGCACAGGACAAGGCCCGGGCAATGGCATGCTTTTGCAGGCCCAGGTCCTGGCCCACCAGAGAATTTTTCAACGATTTGCGCCGTTTTGAGAAAGCAGCCTTGATTACCGTAAACAAAAGGGCTTCCGTATTTCTGGACACATCCGGCCTGGTATGAAAATAAAATCCCAGAACCGTGGAATCCACCACGGGTCTGGGGAAAAAGGCAGCCGGACCCACATTTGCGACACATTCGATATCTGC
>JAABSS010000155.1 GCA_011390235.1 Desulfotignum sp. | reverse complement strand
ATATGGACAGTTCTGCTGCAATGATTTCCGCCATGGCCGGTCCACACATCCGTCCCTGGCAGGGACCCATGCCGACCCGGGTCATGATTTTGATTTCATTGAGATCCCGGACTCCCTGGTGGACGGCATCCCGGATATCTTTAATCCGGATATTTTCACACCGGCAGATCACGGTATCGTCTTCAAATGCAAAGTGTTCCGGCCGGGGTGCATAGAGGGCATCCACAAAAGGCCGGGGCCAGGCATCGTGGCGAAGGCTCTCCAGGAGCGGGGCCGCCAGCCTGTCCCGCTCATATTCGGGAATGATGCCGGAACAGCGGGCCGCTTCCAGGGCTGCCAGCTCACCCCTGCAGGCTGCGGCCACCGCCCCGGCCACCAGGGTTCCATCCCCGGCGGCAAATATGCGTTCACAGCTGGTATGCCCCCAGGAATCACATACAGGATACCAGTACCGCTGTTCCGGATGCCAGGCCATGGCACACCCGGCCTGCCGGAAGATATGGGTCCCGGGGATCACACCGAAGTGTACCAGGAGCATGTCGACGTCAAAACTGATATCTCCGGCGCTGCAGTGCGCTTCCACCGAAGACACCCGGTCAAGCCCCCGTGCCCGGATCAGGGTCACCCCTTTGTAATGGGGTATTTTTGCCCTGCGGATCTCGGCCATCATGGCCATCCCTTTCCAGAGGAAATCGGTTCGTCTCAGGGCATTGGGGACCTTGGGGATGGATCTGGCAGACGGAATGGCAGGGGTGGTTTCCAGGATGGCCCGGATATCCACCCCTTTTTTGATCAACACCGAGGCTTCCAGCAGCAGCAGGGGCCCGGATCCGGCCAGGACCACCCGGCAGTCCGGGGTCAGCCCGGCCTCTTTGGTCAGGTTGTTGGCGCCGCCGGCACCCATGACCCCGGGAAGGGTCCAGCCGGGAAACGGCATGGGACGTTCCATGGCGCCGGTGGCCACAATGATGTAATTGGCCCGGATCCGGCGGGATGATTTCTGTTTTGAACAGGATATCCACCCATCGGGCTCCACCTGCCAGACCAGGGTGCTGTTGTCAAGAACAGCCCCGCTTCTGCCGAATCGGTCTGCGATCCCTCTGCCTCTGGCATAGTCGTCTCCCAGCAGTGTCAGCCGGTCTTCCGGTGCCCCCTGGATATTGCGGTAAATCTGCCCGCCGATCCGGGCCTGTTCGTCCAGGCAGAGCACATCCAGACCCATTTCCGCCAGGCAGGATGATGCGGACAGGCCGGCAGGACCTGCGCCGATGACGATCACGTCATGATGGTGCCCCATGGGATGCCTCCGTTTGCGTATCCAGGTTGCGGTTGATTACCATGCCCGGGGTGACTTCGGTCATACAGGCCTGGCGGTGAACCCCGTCGATCTCCATCATGCATTCAAAACATACCCCCATCAGGCAATGGGGTGAACATGGGCGTCTGGAAGTCGGCGAGATCCTTGAAATGGGGTCTTTTCTTCCCAGGAGGGCCGCGGCTACGGTCATGCCCGAGGGCAGCTCCACAGGCCTGCCGTCCAGGATCACTTCCACCATCTTCTGCTGCGCTGGTGTATCAAATTTAAACATGGAACCGTCCATTGCTGAATTTTTGTATGAGAGGGTGTTCCCCGACCCCCAGAATCCATGGCGCCACAATACTGAAAGCCAGGGGTGCCAGGGAAACCGCACTGTGCAGAGCCACGGCATAAATATTGTCATGACCGTTCAGGCGGGTGTATATGGGTGCGCCGTCCGGTGTCATCACCCGGATGGCCCCCCATCCCCTGACCCAGTTAAGCCGGCCCAGCATGGGAAACAGGCGGATGGCTTCGCCGGCCTGACGTTTCATGGCCTCGGCCGTGACCCGGTTGTTCAGGGCGGTATCTTCGGTGGACAAACCGATCAGGAAGGTGCCGTCCGGTGTCTGGCGGACCGAAAGCACCGGGATTTGAAGCACACGTCTGCACCTTTCACTGACCATGAGTTGCCCCCGCTGGGGGTAGATATGGAGTTTTTCACCCAGTGCCGACAACAGCCGGGCCGATCCATGGCCCGAAGCCACCACCACTTTGCCTGCCTGGTAGTCACCCCGGCAGGTTTTCACCAACACGGTCCGGTCCGGCCGGGGAACCACGGCACTGACGGTCTGGCCCCCCAGGAAGGTGCCGCCTTTTTTCTGAAAATCGCTTCGCATGGCGGTCAGCAGCTTCAGCGGGTTGACATGTCCCTGGGAAGGTGTGTACATGGCACCGGTGACCTCGTCTCCCAGGGTGATGTCCGGTATCAGTTCTGAAAAAGACTGCCGGTCCAGCATCTCTACAGGGTAATCTATTCCGGCATCAGCACAGGGGTTCTGAATGGTTTTAATGGATTCGGCATGGGCCTTGAATTCAGCATCGCCCAGGGCATGGACCGCTCCGCCTGTCCACTCCAGTTCCACATCCATGCCGGTTTCCTGTTTCAGCTTTCCGGCGAATTCAGGCCACTCAATGCACGCCATCCGGGACCACTTGGCATAGACAGGATGACCGGCGCCCTTGCACATGAACCAGGTGAGCCCGAAGTTGCCCCGGGACAGGCGCTGGGTGGGAAGCTGCTCATCAAACATCAGCACGTTTCCCCCCCCGTTTTCCAAAAGTCCCAGTGAAATGGCCGATCCGGAAAGACCGCCGCCGATCACGATGATATCAGCTGTATTCACATTACACCTCCTGAAATCCGGGAATAAGCCAAAACCGTGCCAGACTGTGATGCTGTCCATACCCCTGACCGCAATTTCAATACCGTTCTGGTTTCAATAGTCTGAAAATATATATAAAAATTGACATTTTCAATTCATTAAATTTTGTCTTGTTCCGGCATTCCGGGAAGATCTGGATATTAACAATAGCCCACAAAGCAGCCTGGCTTGTCTCAAATTGAGATTTTACAGCAGTAAAAAGTATCCAAGAAAGGGGTTGTCAGCGAGATGTCTCAATTTGATACATGTTTCGTATTGAGACAGTTGTCTGCTGATGGTCCATATTACTACCGTTGGTGTTTTTGGGGCCATTCTTGAAACGGTTGCGGTACGCCGGCTGCCCCGCTTTGCCCTTATGGCTGGAAAATTTTTGTTACCACAACGGTCACGCCATTTGATCAGTATACCAGGACAGCCGGGTTTTTGGATTCAGCTTTTGCATGGCCAAATTGCAGCCCAGTTGCGGAAAACCCATTTTTCCGTCCGTCAGTTTTACAATATTTTTCTGTTCTGGCAGGCAACTTGCTTTACCCGCTTCCGTATTTCATTGCAGCCGGATGCACTGCAGCAGTGAAAAACAGCCTGTGGGTGACATTAATCAGGCACAACCCAAATTAGTGCATAAAAAGGAGAGAAAAATGATTGTCGGAGTCCTGAAGGAAATAAAAGTCCTGGAAAAAAGGGTCTGCATGACACCTGCCGGTGTCATTGCCATGAAACAGAACGGCCACGATGTACTGGTGGAAAAGAATGCTGGAACAGGTGCCGGTTTCCCGGATAGTGACTATGTGTCAGCAGGGGCTGTCATTGTTGATACCCCTTCCCGGATTTATACAGAATCAGACATGGTCATGCATGTCAAAGAGCCCCAGCCCGCTGAATACGATATGATTCGAGAAGATCAGATCGTTTTTACCTATCTTCACCTGGCCGCTGACGAACAACAGACCCATGCGCTGATCAAAAGTAAATGCATTGCCATTGCCTATGAAACCATTGAAAAGGAAAACGGGGTTCTCCCTCTTCTGAGCCCCATGAGTGAAGTTGCCGGCCGCATGGCTGCCCAGGAAGCTGCCAAATACCTTGAAATGCCCCAGG
>JAABSS010000154.1 GCA_011390235.1 Desulfotignum sp. | reverse complement strand
CTGGGCGGTGTTACCGGTGTCGCGCCCGCCATAGTGGTGGTCATCGGCGGGGGGGTGGTGGGCATCAACGCCGCAAAAATGGCCTGCGGCCTGGGTGCCCAGGTATATATACTGGACACCAACCTGGCAAGGCTGAGCTACCTTGATGATGTGATGCCTGCCAACTGTTTTCCGGTAATGTCCAACGCCTCGGTCCTGGCTGATCTAGTGGCCCGGGCCGATGCCGTTATCGGTGCAGTTCTGGTCGCCGGTGCAAAAGCCCCCAGACTGATCACCCGGGAGATGCTCAAAACCATGAAAAAAGGCTCTGTGGTGGT
>JAABSS010000153.1 GCA_011390235.1 Desulfotignum sp. | reverse complement strand
ATTATTGTCAAAGGCGAAGGAGAAGCCACCATCGCTGAACTGCTTCCGGTAATCCATGACCGGGACTGCTGGCACCGCATCAAAGGCATTGTCTTTAAGGACCGAAACCGGTTGATCTCCACCGGACGCCGACCGTTTATCCGGGATCTGGATACCCTGCCTCTGCCTGCCCGCCATCTGCTGCCCATGGCCCGTTACCAGGCCCTGGGATATCCGGTAAGCATCATCACCAGCCGGGGATGCCCGAACCAGTGCATTTTCTGTCTTGGCCGCCGAATGGTGGGCCACAAGGTCCGTTTCCGGTCAATCCGGCAGATTGTGGATGAAATTGAGATCCTGACCCGATACGGCATTTTTGTAATGAATATTGCCGATGATCTGTTCACGGTGAGCCGCAGACGGGTCAGGGCGTTCTGCGCAGAACTGGACCGGCGAAACCTGCACATTTCCTGGAGCGCCTTTTCACGGGTCAACACCATTGACGCGGAAACTTTGACCCTGATGAAAAATGCCGGATGCCACGGCGTCAGCTTCGGCATCGAATCCGGTAACCCGGAAATGCTCAAACGGGTGAAAAAAGGCATCACCATTGATCAGGCGAAAAATGCCTCTACCGCCTGCCAGCTGGCAGGTATCAGAGGGCATGCATCGTTCATGGTCGGTCTTCCCGGAGAAACCCTTGAAACCATGAACGATTCACTGGCATTACAGCAGGAACTGGAAATCGAAAGTGCCTACCATTTTCTGGCACCGTTTCCCGGAACCGCTGTCAGGGAAAACATTGCTGAATACGATCTTGAGATCCTCACCAATGACTGGGATGCATATCATGCAAACCAGTCCATTGTCCGGACATCCAGCCTTTCCCCTGAACAGATGGACGCCTTTGTTTATGCTGCCGGCGAACCGGTCCGAAAAGACTGGGAAGCCCTTAAACAGCGATATGCCGCCCATACCGCAACTCCATATGAACAGATGCAGGTTGGCGGCCATTACCGCACACAGATGATCTTCGCCCTGCTCAGCCAGGACATTCTTGAAACCTGGTCTGCTGACACATCTGATCCTGACAGCGCACAAGAGCATTTGTGTGCCCATGTTTCCGCTGTTACCGATCTGGATCTGTCCTTTGTCCGGCTGACCCTGCAGGACCTGATGAACAAAGGCTACATCCACATGAAGATCTTTAATGAACGCATCTGTTTTTCATGGTCGGACGCACACAAGCCATCCGCCAGCGACACCCTGACGCCCGAATATCTGCGACAGGGTGCCTGAAACAATCCACAGCATCAGCTTTCCGGCTTTTCAAACATCATGACAGCCCAGACAAGCTTTCCCTCATTTCCGCCATCGACCCAGTGCTTGAGCCCTTTGATCATCTGATCGATATAGCTTTTGTCTGAAAGATTCAGTATTTCGTCATACCGTTCTTTTAACTCATTACGAACCCGGCTGTAATGAAGCGGCAGATTTTCAGACAGATCCTCGATTGCAACTGTTTCCATTCCCACGCTGGCTGCCATCCGGGAATAACGATTGACAGATCCCAGTTCATCAAGGTTAATGCGGTCAAGGATGGGCTGCAGCGCTTCTTTTTCAACGCCATCCTTTTGCATGGGGTCTGTAAAAACAAACCTGCCGCCGGGTTTTAAAACCCGCTGGACTTCACTGAAAACTGTGGCTTTATTATTGCTGTGCAAAATCGCATCTCCGCTCCAGACAATGTCAAACATCTGGGCGCCAAAAGGGAGACTGTCAAAACTGCCATCTTTTACATCGATCAGGCCATCAAGACCGGCTGCTTTGTTTTTGGCGCGATTCCGCTTGTTTTCAACTTCGCTGATATTGACACAGCTGACACAGCATCCGTAAGTTTTTGCCAGAAACCGAGCAGCGCCGCCGTATCCTGATCCAATATCCAGTATCCGGGTATCTGCATCAATCCGGACCATTTGACTCATTTTTTCAACTGTCCGATGGCTGGCATGGGCAATTGAATCAGTTTCGTCCTGGTAGATACCGATGTGAATATCTTCACCTCCCCATACGGTATGATAAAATTCATCTGCATCCGGGCTGTTGTAGTAGGATCTGGCAACCTGGTTGCCGGATTCATACTCCCCGTCCCTGTAGGATTTATCCGCAACATGGATTAGAAAATCTGTAGCGGACATATCATAGTTTCGTTTAAAATCACCATAGGTGGTAACACTCTGAAAGCCTGCCTCCTGCAGAATTTTCTGGGTATAACTCTTTTTAAGCGGACACATGTTCAGGTGATACACTGAATCATCCGGAAATTCGTAACGAAACCGCGCAAGCCCGTCATCCAGATGCTCAGGTGCGGCCTTGACCCGGTTTCCCGCATAATAATATTTATGCTTGGATGAAAACCCTTTATCGAGCATGGTGTCATAATTTCGCTGATCAATGATGAGAATGCCATCATTTTTAAGAACCGCATAAAATTCAGCCAATACTTTTCTGCGATCCATATCTTCAAACAGATGGGTAAATGAATTCCCCAGACAGATCACTGCATCATAGCGGTTATGAACAATATCTTTTGTGATCCAGCGCCAGTCAGAATGAATGGTTTTCAAAATAATATTTTCTGATTTTGCGTTGTTGAATGCCTTGGCCAGCATGGCCGGACTGCCGTCCAGACTGGTCACGTCAAATCCATCCTTAATCAGCTGAACAGAATTAAAACCGGTCCCGCATGAGGCATCCAGAATTTTTTTTGCGCCATGGCGTTTTAAAATTTTTGAAAAAAAATGATTTTCCGCTTTTGCCCTGGATTCCCAGTCGATCAATTCATCCCATTTGTCGGCAAATCCTTTGACATACTCATTGGAATAGTTGTTGCTGTCCCTTGTTTTAATGGGGTCTTCACCAAATTTCTGTTTTTGTGGATACAGCATACTACAATAACCTCCTTTTTTTACGTGATAATATTGAAAAATAATCATCTCAGAACTTTTCAGCAGGCCTGTGAAAAATCCGGCAGGCAAAAACAGCTGCACGACAACATTGCTGCGCTGAAAAGACAGAACGCTTAGAAGCAGTGATTTTGAGCAATCTGCTTCAGCAGAATGATTTGACAAATTTTGAAAAAAGAAAACTGTGCAGGCTAATTGTCGACGAGGGTGACAATCAGAGAAACAGCGCTCCTGTTGAACCAGCTGGAGTGGCAGGTATCTTCACTTACATCGACCAGTTGAATTTTAGAATTCTGTTCGATTTTTTTCAGATATGCTTTTTTGTGATAAAATGCCTGCATAGAGAAATAACCGCCAGTCAAGAAAGTTTCAGATTAAAAGATTTCTCTTTCTTAACAGATGAATCAGCAGGTGTCAACTGCAGGACCCGATCCAAATTCTGTGGATTTTTTTCTCGACCTTCAAATGCTGAAATGATAAAAACGGTTCAGTAAACTCAAATCTTTACCACAAAAGGAGCGTGAAAATGGAGTGTAAAAAAGAAAAAAACCTGACCAGATGCAACTGCACATATGAGCCCTGCTCACGAAAAGGGGCCTGCTGTGACTGCATCTCCTATCATCTGAATATGCGGCAGCTTCCTGCCTGCTGTTTTCCAGACACTGTCGAAAAGACATATGACCGGTCCTTTGAAACCTTTGCCAGCCTGGTGTCACACAATAAGATCTAAACAGCGCCGGCAGCAGCCCAGGAAACCCGCGACAGCTGCCGTCTTATTTCAGGACATTTCTCAAGCGCAGAACCGAACAGTTGGCGTTTTTGACGATTTTCTGGGCACAGTCCTGGGAAAAGGCCTCATTGATTTTGCGCCGATGGTTATGGTACACCACAATGAGGTCGGCACCCCATTTTTCCGCCATTTCAAGAATGACTTCATAGTGTTTACCCACAAGGACTTTCGCTGTGACATTTTCACCGCAATTCTGATCGGTAAACGTCTTTAACGTGCGGCTGAACTCTGCCTTGGCCTCTTTTTTCATTTCATCAGTCACAAATGATGCCACAATGGGCATGCTGAAACCAGGCATTACAGACACCAGAAGAATCTGGGCATTCATCAGCTCTGCAATCTGAGCGGCATTGTCATACACGGCCTTTGATGTTCTGGGATATTCCACATCAATGGGAACCAGTATTTTATGAAACATGCAGGACTCCTGTAAACGATTATCCAACAGCCGAAAGTCTGTCCCGCCTTCTGCGCTGTACCAGATAAATAATGATTAAAAGACCGATGGCA
>JAABSS010000152.1 GCA_011390235.1 Desulfotignum sp. | reverse complement strand
GGATCTGTTTTTAAAGCGGCATGGACCGCTTTACAGGTGGACTCACCGATGAGCACCTGGCCGCCGATGCTGTTGGATTCGATCCTGGCCACGCGGTTGACTGTATCACCGACAATGCCGTATTTCATGCGCAGCTCCGATCCGATATTTCCCACAATCACACTGCCTGTATTGATGCCGATACCCATTTCAAGGGCTGGATATCCTTCCTTTGTGATCTCTTTATTGAGGTGGACCAGGCAGTTCTGCATTTCCAGGGCACAGGCAATGGCCCGTTCCGGATCGTTTTCGTGGGGTTCAGGGGCGCCGAATACCGCAAGGATGGCATCCCCGATGATTTCATCGATAATGCCGTCATATGAAAGGATGATGGCAGACATTTTTTTTAGGTACCGGTTGAGCAGCTGCACCATTTCTTCAGGATCCCGTGATTCTGAAAGGCTGGTAAATCCCCGCAAATCCGACATGAGAACGGTGACGGTCTTGCGGGTGCCCCCGATCTGCCGTCCCTTTTTGGAAGAAAGAATTTCTTCCACCACTTTTTTTGAAAGATACCGCCCAAAGGTTTCCTTTATAAAAGTCACCAGGTGGAGCCGCTCGTCAGATACCTGGATGACCCGTTTGAGCATGGCCGCCCTGGAGGTGACAATGGTTGTGATTTCATCCGGGGTATCGCCGGGCAGATTGACAGTACCTGCCCTGGAAAAATCTGTTTCTATTTCCCTGTTGGCTGCAGCGATACGCTCTAAGGGATCGATGATCTTTCGGGTGAGAAACCGTTTCAGGCTCACCACCATGAATACAATGATAATGCCCACCAGCACCATAATTCTAACGGCATACCAGAAAAGCTCCATCGGGCCGGCATCTTCTGTCAGCCAGCGGTAAACAAGGGAATATACCAGAAGAACCGCCTCAATAAAAAGAATCCGCCAGAAAACCCCCATTATCAGGATTTCCCGGACCCCGTTATTTCTGCTGTTTTTCCTGAACATCGTCGGGTCTCCCAAGGCTGATGGTCATCGGTTATCCAGCTTTCATCCAAATATTATTGCCTGTGATATCTCTATCAGGATAACCATCTGCATTTTGTTGTCAATGCGACTGCATTGCCCCAAAAAGGCGGGGCAGCGGTGTGACAGCTATGCCTGTCCCTTGTTCAAGTTTTTGTATCCCTGAAGTGTGATCCCCTTTTTTTCACAGTATTTTTTAATTATCCGGCCGGCACGCAGATTCAGCTCATGCTGATCCGGGTTGACCCTTACATTGAACCCGCAGTTAAAAGGTCCCAGCCGGATACTGTTTTGTACCCCGTCATAGGTGTCGTAAATCCGGGTATAGGGATGGGCAAACAGCCAGCGCAGCTGAAGGGTGGTGACACTGTGTGCAGACAGGTTTTCCATGAACCCTTCCAGATCACGCAGATCCTGCTCCACGAGGTTGTTCCAGCCCAAAATGACATTGGCATTGACCTTGAAACCGGTTTTTGTGCAGAATTCCAGGGTATTTATGACCTCATCCATTCGGGTTCCCTTGTTCAGGTATTGCCACATGCGGTCTGAAGGAAATTCAATGCCAAATCCCAGGGTGCAGTCAGGAATCGAACCTTTCATCCTGGATACAGCCGCTTCCATGGCCCTGGTTTCCGCTGCTGCAGCTCTCATGAAAAACCGGTATTCCATATCCGGGCGCACAGGCAGAACAGGCAGAATGTTTCTGATATGTTCCGGTGTCATGGAACCGGTGTTGAGCCGGACGATCTTGTGGCCGGGGTAATCCAGCTCTGTAAAGGCCAGATCCAGAATTTTGCGTTTCCGGAAATGCGCAGAGGAATGCTGGGCAATGGAACAAAACGGGCATTTTTTCCAATAGCACTGGTTTTCAAGGGTATAGGAAAAATAGATCCGGTTGTTTTCCGGGATCTGTTCGGGTACTTCCAGATGCCATCTGCCGGAAAACTCAGGCACCCCGAACAGGGATTCAACGCTTTGCCCGGTCAAAACCAGGTTGGAAGGCAAAGGATGTTCCACCTTGAAATGTACGGAATGCCATCCCGGTGCTGCAGCATACCGTTCCGATGCCACCGGGCCGCCCACAATAAAATGGATATCCGGATACTGGCGTGCCCACAGATAGGCCTGGTATAACTGGTTCACGTAACTTGCGCTTACATATACGGTCCCTTTTTCAATGGGCAGAAAAACAGGGGTATAAGCGCTTTCGTCATACCATTGGTCTGTCTCCTGCTCAAGGGGAATCCACAGAAAATCCCCTTTGCTGCGGCACAAGTCCCAGGTATCTGAAAACCCGTTGCACAGGTCAAACCACCCGCTGCCGGTCTGGCTGAAAAATTGTATAAAAAGGGTGTTTCCCATGTATCCCCTCCAGTATGAGTTGGGTAGTAAAAGCTATAATATTACACGAAAATGCCGGGTTTGTCTTGTGTTTCATAAAATTTTCATAAGCATTTGACAATTTTGCTGTCTTGACTTACCTTACAAAGAAAAGCATTCTAGAAGAATTTTTAACCAGGAAGGTACTGATGCGGGAGGTCTTACACAGATATCATGGAAATCGCATTTTTAATGGATGATTTGCGGCAGATTGATCCGGTCTGGGACACCACTGCCCATATCATGTATGAGTGCAACCAGCGGGGGCATGAGGTCTTTTTTCTCGAACCCCATGATCTCTATGTCCGCAAAAATGAAGTGGTGGCAAGAATGCGCCATATCTCAGTGACAAAAGATGCTTCCATTCAGGGCTACTGGGCCGAGCTGGTGCAATGCCTGGACAAGGAAGAATTGATATTTGAAACAGTGACAGATCTGGATGTCCTGTTTTTGAGAAAAGATCCGCCCATCAATTATGAGATGCTGGAATTTTTAGGACCGGTGAGCGACCAGGTGTTTCTGGTAAACAATACCCTGGGCCAGCTCAACGGCAACAGCAAAGCATATATTCTTAATTTTCCTGATATCATCCCTGAAACCCATGTGTCCAGGGATCCCAACCGGTTGAAAAAAATCATTGACGATTTTGGCGGGGCCATGGTCATCAAGCCCCTGCACGGGCACGGGGGGCACGGGGTGATCAAAGTGAGCAACCAGGACCAGGAAAATCTCAATTCCCTGATCAATTATTATGTCAAGGCAGGCAAACCCTATCCGGAACGACGGCCCATAATGGTGCAGGAATATTTAAAACAGGTCAAGGAAGAAGGCGATGTCCGGATTCTGCTGCTCAACGGCGAAATTCTGGGGGCCATGGGCAGACGATCCATTTCAGGTGATTTCCGCACCAATGTCCATGCCGGGGCACTGGCCTTCAAACACGAGATCACAGAGGCCCAAAAGGCGGTCTGCCGACGTATTAAACCCAAGCTGAGAAAAGACGGCCTCTTTTTTGTGGGTATTGATATCATAGGCGACAAACTGGTTGAAATCAATTGCATCAGTCCCGGCGGCATTCCCCGGATAAACCGGTTTAACAGCCAGAGGCTTGAAACCAAAGTAGTGGATTTTATAGAGGAGAAAATCAGTGCATCAAAACAGGACAATGCCAAAAAACGTTTCCCGAAGGTGGTATAACATTTTTTTTACACGGCTGCTGCCGGCAGTTTTTTTGATAGTCATCACAGGGTTGGGGGTATCCTGTCAAAAATCCCAGGATACCACTTTTTTGAAAATCGGACTGCCTGAAGAACCCCGGTCGTTGAATATCTGGCTGGGTACCGATATCAATTCGCGCAACATTCTGTCACAGATCTATCAGCCGCTTTTCCGTCGTCACCCCGAGACCCTGGAAATCATTCCCTGGCTGGCAAAAGAAGCACCGGTGTTTGATGAAGCCGCATTGACTTATACCATACATCTGCGAAAGGCCAAATGGTCTGACGGATCCGATTTTACCAGTGAAGATGTGCTGTTTACCAAGCAGCTGTTTTTTGATTTTAAAATTCCCAGGTACTACAGCAAATGGAAAATAATTGAAAAATTGGAAGCCCCTGATGCCCATACCGTGGTCTTTCATTTAAAAGAGCCTTCCGCTATTTTCATGTCACGGGTCATGACCGCTCCCATGGTGTCCAAAAAAGAATGGGAACCTGTGGCTGAAAATGCTTTGACCAAAGAAAAACCCTTGCGTGTCCTGCAGGATTTTCAGGTGGAAAAACCCCTGGGAACCGGCCCTTTCATACTGCATGAATACGAGAAGGGCGCCTATATACACATGACAAAAAACCCCTATTT
>JAABSS010000164.1 GCA_011390235.1 Desulfotignum sp. | reverse complement strand
CTTCATCTGCCGTGGATCTTATGGGAGAAGAATCCATTCAGCGGCTGCTTCACATAACCGATACCAACAATCCTTACCGGTTTGACCTGCGGCGCGGTGCCCTGGCCCGGGTGGCAGGCGGTGGAATCCATTTTTCCGATGAAATTTATAAAAACAAAAAAGACCTGGTCCAGGTCTACTTAGGGGTCATCCAGAACCGGATGATCGAACTGGACGGGTTCAAGTGGCCCATTGACACCCTGATCATTGCCACCAGCAACAATTCAGAGTTTGACACCTTTCTTTCTGAAAGAGAAGAAGCCCCTATTGTTGACCGCTGCCGGATCTGTTATGTGGCCCATAACACCGATTACAAGATTCAGAAAACATTGACTGAATACGCCATCGGCAAGGATGTCAAGCGCTCTTTGGCCCACGAGGTCCTCCATCAGGACCCCAATCTCAATTATGCAGCATCGGTTGCCGTTGTTTTGACCCGCCTGCCCAGATCTGAAAAACTCACCCCCGTGGAAACCATGAAGCTGGCAGCCGGGGAGGTGGCCGGAGAAAAAAGCCTGAAAACCCTGGCGGAACTCATTGATACCTTAAACCAGGATACGGATATAACCAAACGTTTCGGCCAGAAAGGGCTGGGGCAGCGGAACCTGGGAAGGGCGGTGCAGCTGCTGCTGGAGTCTTCTGAAACCAATGAGGGCAA
The DNA here is from genome assembly GCA_011390235.1 of Desulfotignum sp. The sequence goes on along the minus strand of JAABSS010000164.1, from coordinate 12,284 downwards.
GTGCATGTTTGCCCTGGATATTTTCATGTCTCTGGAACGGGTCGTGCTGGATTATGTTCATGAACCGGCTGACCGGGCCAAATTCATGGAAGATCTGAAAATTGCCAAGGGCCTTTACAGGGAGCGCATCATGACGGAGATGTTCAACGCCTATATGGATGAACCCCTTGCCATTAAAAAAGATGTGCTCAATTATGTGAACATGATCATCGGGGTCGATGCCGAACACCTGGGACCGGACATGATGTGGAAATACAAGGATCCCCAGACCGGGGAACTGCGTGCATTGAAGATAGATGAACGGTATATAAAAAACGTGGAGGAACGCCTGGGGCTGAAAACTGAAGAACAGCGCTCATCTTTCCGCAATTCCATCCGCAAGATCTACGGCCAGAAACTGTCGGTGGATCCCAACTATGATTTTATGGACAACCTGGAACTGGTCAAGGCCATCACCGATGTCCGGCTCAAATCCGATATTGCCGGTGCCGGTTCCCTGATCGGGGCCCTGGCCAACCGCACCAATGAAGAAAACCAGAAACTGTATGACCGCATGATCACCACCATGAATGACAAACTCGGTTACTGCCGCACCTGCGCCCAGAAAACCATTGAATATTTCTGCAGCCAGGAGGATGACAACTAAAAAGGGGGTGCCGCATGATAACCCTTGATGAACTTCTTGAAAGGGACAAAAAAAGAGAAGCAGACGGATTTAAACGCAAGATCCGCATCGGACGTATTGTAAAACAAGGATCCGGCAATAAAGAAAAAATCATTGTGGTGCCCACCACAGTGGAAGAAAAATTTGTGCATGATGATATTATTGTGGAACAGGAACAAGGAGAGGCGGAGCCCACAGGGGGTACAGGTGAAGGCCAGGAAGGAGACGTCATCGGCGAACAGCCCATCCGGCCAGAAGAAGGCGAAGGTGAAGGAGAAGGCGAGGGCGAAGGACCTGGTGAGGGCAAAGGCGGTGAGCACGAAATCGAGGCCAATGCCTATGAACTGGGAAAAATACTGTCCCAGGATTTTGAACTGCCAAATTTAAAAGACAAGGGCAAAAAAAAAGTGCTTGCCAGATATGTGTATGATCTCACCGACAAGAACCAGGGTGTCGGACAGGTGCTGGACAAGAAGGCCACCTTGAAAAAAATTGTTGAAACCAACATCTCTTTAGGCAGAATCCCGGATGTGTCAAACATTGACACCACCGGTTTCATTGTTTCCCCCCAGGACCTGATCTACCGGATTCTTTCCAGAGAAAAAGAATATGAATCCCAGGCCCTGGTGTTTTTTTTGCGGGACTATTCCGGTTCCATGGGGGGAAAGGTCACCCAGACCGTGGTATCCCAGCATGTGATGCTGTATTCCTGGCTGGTGTACCAGTATGAAAAACAGGTGGAAACCCGGTTTGTTCTCCATGATACCGAAGCCAGGGAAGTCTCTGATTTTCAAAAATACTATTCCTATAAAGTAGCCGGCGGCACAAAAGTGTATACTGCTTTTAAGCTGGTAAATGATATTGTGGAAAAAGAAAACCTTGCCCGGGACTATAATATTTATGTGTTTCACGGCACAGACGGTGATGACTGGGACAAGGACGGCAAACAGACCCTGGCAGAAATTGAAAAAATGCTGGCCTATGCAGCCAGGATCGGAATAACCATAGTGGAACATGCCTATGTGGGGTCCAAACAGACGGAAGTGGAAAAATACATACAATCTTCAGGCCTGCTGACCAGCCACAACCATCTTATCAAACTGGATGTCATGGCGGAAAATGTGGATGATTCCCGGATTATCCAGGGCATCAAGACCCTGATTTCCTGAGAAATGGTTGAGCAGGTCTGACCGAAAGTGAGCTGTGCATGGAACTTGTCAGTCAACATGTCAAAGGCATTATGGAAGAGTGCAAAATCCGGGCCCGGGATGCAGGGTTGCGGTTTGACGACGAAACCCTTGAATACATTGTCACCAACAGAGACTTGATTGAGTTGTCCCCCAAAATGATGATTCCCACCCTTTATGATTACTGGGTGCATGATGTCAGGGTGCTGTCGGGCAAAGGCATGTATGAGGCATATCCGTCAAACCCCTTTGAAACGGTTATCAACACCCGGCCTGCCATTTCCTATTACAATGACAACAACCCGGACTGGCTCAATGTCATGATTTTTTATCATGTGCTGGCCCATATTGATTTTTTCCAGAACAACCTGTTTTACAAAAACACCTGGGATATTGATCTGGCAGGCCAGGCCCTGGCAGACAAACGCCTCATTGCCCGGCTCCGGAGTGAAAAAGGCAGGTGGGTGGATTATGTTATTGAGTTTGCCAGGGGAATGGACAACCTGGCAGGGTTTCACAGGGACCTGAACCGCACCCTTTTAAAAACCGGTTCCAAAAAACTTACCAGAACAGATTTTTATTTTGATCTGTTTTTGCAAAAGATCATATCCGTGCCCCAGCATGAATATGTAAAAGAAATATCCCGGTACAATCAGTGCAAAAAAGACAATGTGGATTTTTTCAGCCAGGTAACAGGTAAATATCCGGAATTCAATGAACTCTTTCGAAAGGAAACTGCACAGAAATCCCCGCCTAAAATGGATATCATGGAATATATTCTCCGGTATTCCCCTTTTTTGCGAAAAGAAGAAAATGAATGGATGAAGTCTGTGATCCATATCGTCAGAACCACTTCTTTGTATTTTCAGCCCCAGATCCGTACCAAAATCATGAATGAGGGATGGGCATCGTTCTGGCATGAAAAATTGTTCATGGCCGATGACAGAATCAGCGGGCATGAGACCGATTATGCAAAAGTAAATGCCTCCGTGACTGCCATGCCCAAGGTCGGTCTCAACCCTTACGCTTTAGGCATGCGCCTGTTTGAACATATTCATGAAATGGAGGATAAAGGACGGTATTCTTTTGCATATTTTCTGCTCAAGGACGCGGTTCTCAAAAAAAAATACGACCAGCACAAAAACACCGGCCAATCTTTTATCTTCAAGGTCAGAGAGGACATGAATGATTTTACCTTCATCAATTATTTTCTGGAACAGGCATTTGTGGACAGGCACAAATTGTTTGTTGCCGGCAAACGGATCAACAACCAGAACATGACCTGGCAGTATTATATTCAGTCCAAAAAAGCAGATGATTATAAACAGATGGTCATCAATACCCTGTATCATCCACCTGATATCCGCATTGATGCTGAAAAAACCAAAGACGGTATCCTGTACCTGGACCACCGGTTTGAAAACAAGCCGTTGAAATCCGATTTTATAGAAAATACCATGATCGGCATTGAATTCTTATGGGGGGGACCGGTATATCTGGAAACCAGTGAACCCAAATCCGCAACCCAGCTGGATCCCAGGTATACCAATTTCTGGGACCCTTCTGCACAAGGTTCTTTTCCTGAACCGATAGCGCTTCCCATTGAATGGAAACGGGTGCGGTATATAATCAAGGACCGTAAACTGCACAAGCAGGAGTTATAATTTATGATGGATGACAACGCAGTCTCAACAGAATCTGTTGACCAGGCCCTGGAACTTCTGGAAAAAAGCATTCAGGACTACCAGCGGCTGCATCCTGTTTCCTTTGAGATGTTTTTAAATATTCTAAAAGACCGGCCTTCCCAGATTTTAAGAAACATATTCCAGTCATTTCACGATATGGTCAAAGCCCATGTGGATGAATACAAAGATCCTGTGACCGGTGAGCAGGATAACCTGGCGTTTACCCATTATGACTGTACCAGGCTTTTTGTGGAAGGATCTGACAATCCCTATTTTCCGGACATGCTTTTTGCCAACCGGTTCATGAAACAAATGGAATACCTGCGCCATGGTGCCCAGCAGAACCGTATCTATATTTTTTACGGACCCCATGGCTGCGGCAAGAGTACTTTTTTAAACAACCTGCTCAAAAAGTTTGAAAGCTATGCCAACACGGATGAAGGACTCAGGTATGAGATTGTCTGGCGTTTGAACATTAAAAAGCTGCATGATCAGGACCATTCTCTTTCCTTGTCTGCCTTCGAACGCCTGATCCAGTATGTTGAAAAAGAAAATGAGGCATCAGGCAATAAACCTGAAGAACTGTCACTGGCGATCCATGAGCGTGATTATATCGAAGTCCCCTGCCTGGCCCATGACAATCCGTTTCTGGTTATTCCCAAGGAACAGCGCCGGGGGGTTCTGGATGAATTAATTAAAAATGATCAGTTCAAATGGCAGCTGTTTACGGAAAAAGAATATGAATGGGTGTTCACCGAAGAAACGTGTACGGTGTGTTCTTCTATTTACAATGCTTTGCTTGAGCGGCTCCAGCACCCCAAAGAGGTGTTCAAAATGCTCTATGCAAGACCCTATTACATTAACCGCAGGATCGGCAATGGTATTTCCGTGTTCAACCCCGGGGACAAACCATCCAAGCAGAATATCATTTCCAACCAGATGCTCCAGAACCGCATCAATACATTGTTCCAGGATTCCAATCTCATTCACTATACCTACTCCAATTTTGCCAAGATCAATAACGGGATTTATGCATTGATGGATATCAAATCCCACAATATTGAACGGCTGGTGGAGCTGCACAACATCATTTCCGAAGGGGTCCACAAGGTGGAAAATATGGAAGAACGCGTGGACTCACTGTTTCTTGCTTTAATGAACCCTGAGGACAAAAAAAACATCAGGGATTTTCCCTCCTTTACAGACCGCATCAGATACATTGATATTCCCTATGTACTGGACTGGAAAACAGAAAAGAAGATCTATATCGATATATTCGGCCGTCATATAGAAGGCAGTTTTCTGCCCATGGTACTGGACAATTTTGCCAGGATCATTGTGTGTACCCGCATCGGCAAAAGATCTGCAGCCCTTGAAGAATGGATCGACAAACCGGATAAATACAAAAATTTTTGTGATGACAAACTCATGCTCCTGAAAATGGAAGTTTTTTCCGGTAATATTCCCAAATGGCTGGATGATGAAGATCTTCGCCGACTGGATCAAAAAATGCTTTCAAAAATCATTGCGGAATCGGAAAGCTACGGCAAAGAAGGGCTTTCCGGCAGAGATTCCATTAAAATTTTTGATGAATTTTATTCCAAATATGCCAGAGAAGACCGTTTGATCAATATGCCGGATCTGTGCACCTTTTTTAAAAAACGCGACACCCAGTCCGGAAAACTGCTTCCGGAAGGGTTTTTGTCCAGTCTTTTGCGCATGTATGACTACAGCGTACTCCAGCAGGTAAAAGAATCCCTGTATTATTATAATGAAGACCAGATCGCCAGGGATATCAAAAATTATATTTCTGCGGTCACCAATGAACTGGATTCCATAGTGAACTGTATTTTTACCAAAGAGGAACTCCATGTGACCGAAGCATTTCTTGAAAGCATTGAAAACAGACTTTTGTCAGAAAATCTGAACAAAGCACGCAGACAAGAAATCCGTCATGATGTGCTCAAGGAATACACCACCCGCACCCTGACCCATGAAATCATGATTCAGGGCAAGGATATCGTGGATACCCGGCTGTTTGAATCTTTGTACCAACGGTATGTTCACAATCTTAAAAAAAAGGTGCTGGAACCGTTTATCGACAATGAAAATTTCAGAAATGCCATCAAGGATTTTGATACGGAAAAATTCAGAACCCATGACAAACGCATTAAAAAAGATGTAAAATTCCTTATTGACAACCTGTCCGCCAAATTCGGCTATACCAGCCAGGGTGCCAATGAAGTCTGTATTTACATGATTGACAATGGGCTGGCCAATAAATTCAAATAACTTCATACCCATTTAGGACTTGATTCTTTGAGCATCTTGCTTTAAATGAAGGCCAGTAAATTTACATTGACCTTTTACCCCCATACTATTGTCCATATATATCCTTGTCCATGATATCCGCTATTATCGACCATATGCAGTCCCATGACAACGCGTTGGTGCTCACCCGCAAAGACGGTGCCCATAAAGCCTTTCTGACCGCCCGGCTGTTTACTTGCACCCCTCGTGATATGGTGGTGGTTCTGCCGGATCAGAAGGCGGCTGCAAAATTCATGGATGATCTGTTGTTTTTTCTGCCGGACCAAAAAGATGCGGTTCTTTTTTTCCCGGGGTATCATATTCTGCCTTTTAAGTCGTTGTCTTACCACAGACAGACCTCCACCCAGCGCCTGGCAGTGTTGTCTTGTCTGGTGGAAGAAAGATCATCGCCATATCTGGTGGTGACATATATCGATACCCTGCTCCAGAAACTGATTCCCAAAAAAACCATCCTTGGATGTTCCGAACTGGTTATGGCCAATGAAGAAACCGACAGGGATGCCCTGATAGCCAGCCTTGAAGCCGGGGGCTACACCCGCTCTTCTCTGGTGGAAGATCCGGGGGAATATGCTGTGCGGGGCGGAATTCTGGACATTTTTGTGCCAGGTGATAAGCGGCCTGTGCGCATGGAATTTTTCGGGGATCTTGTGGAATCCATCCGCAGTTTTTCTCCCTATACCCAGCGGGGTATCCAGGAATTGTCAGAAGCAGTCATTGTTCCGGCTACAGAAGCTGTGGTTTTTGAACACGAACTGCCCCATATTCTGGCAAGACTGCGTACAGCCGGCACGCGTGCCGGCCTGGATGCTGCAAAAATCAGAGAATATGTTACACAAACCCGCAATACAGGCAGATTTTCAGGCATTGAAAGCATGTTGTCCATTGTATACAGCAGTCTGGATTCTTTTTTTGCCTATCTGTCGGAACAAACCCTTATCGTATGGGATTCTCCGGATCTTCTTGCATCCAGGGCACAGGATTTTGAAAACAAGGCCCGGATAAATTTTCATACGGTTGCCGCGGAAAAAAGGCTGTGTGTTTTGCCCGATGAAATTTATCTGTCCTTTGATGAAGTCTCAGCAAAGGTTCAAAAAAAAAAGCACCTTGTTTTCAAGGAACTGGCAATTGCATCGGAGCAGAAATATTCACGGGTTTTTCACTTTGCCCCTGAAACCAATGACGCGTTGTCAGGCCGGCTTTTTGAAAAAAAAGCATCAGACACCCCGTTAAAACCATTAGTGGAATGGATGCAGAACCACCTGCAACAGGGCAGAAAAATTGTCTGTGTGGTGCACCAGAAATCCCGTGCCCAGCGGTTGGTTTCCCTTATGGCACCTTATGGCCTGTCCCTTTTTCCTGTGGATGATTTTTACACTGCTGCAAAACAGACGGCCGGCATATATTACATGCTGGCGGACCTGTCAGCGGGGTTTGTTTTAGAGGATCAGTTCCTGGCCCTTGTTACGGAAAACGAAATTTTCGGCAAAAAGCGGCTGCGTCGGGTAAAACGCCGTTCAAGGGATGTGAAAACACAGATGATCGCCCCGGAGGAGTTGAAGAACGGGGATATCGTCGTGCACATGGAGCATGGAATAGGGCGGTATGAAGGATTGTGCAGCCTGACTGTCAACGGCATATCCCAGGATTTCATTCTGATTGTCTACCAGGATGCGGACAAACTGTACCTGCCGGTGGACCGCATTGAAATGATCGGCAAATATATCGGTGTGGAGGGATATACGCCGGTGCTGGATAAGATCGGCTCCAAAGCCTGGATCAAATCCAAGGAAAAAGCAAAAGAAGAAGTGGAAAAAATGGCGGCAGACCTGCTGGATCTGTATGCCAGAAGAAAAATAAACAAGGGATTTTCCTTCAGCCGGCCCGACAATTATTATAACGATTTTGAAACCACATTTCCCTATGAAGAAACCCGGGACCAGCTCAAGGCCATCGATGATGTGCATCTGGACATGGAATCCGACACCCCCATGGACCGGCTGGTGTGCGGGGATGTGGGGTACGGAAAGACCGAGGTGGCGGTAAGGGCGGCATTCAAGGCGGTCACTGACGGCAGACAGGTGGCTGTGGTGGTGCCCACCACCATTCTTGCGGAACAGCACCTTGCCACCTTCCAGGACCGGTTTAAAAATTATCCCGTTCACGTTGCCTGTCTGTCCCGTTTTCGCACCCGCAAAGAACAGACACACATCCTGAAACAGCTTGTACAAGGACATCTGGACATTGTCATCGGCACCCACCGGCTGCTGCAAAAGGATGTGGATTTTAAATCCTTAGGATTGCTGGTGATCGATGAAGAACAGCGTTTCGGGGTCAAACACAAGGAAACCCTAAAAAAGAAACGCAGCACAGTGGATGTGCTGGCGTTAAGCGCCACCCCCATTCCCAGAACCCTGCACCTGTCTTTGACCGGCATGCGGGATATCAGTGTCATCAAAACCCCGCCCGCAGACCGTCAGCCTATTGTGTCCTATATTTCAACCTATGAGGATGCAATTGTAAAAGATGCCGTTCAAAAAGAACTCTCCAGGAACGGCCAGGTTTTTTTCGTGCACAACAACATTAAAACCATTTCTAAAATAGCGGAAAACCTGCAAAAACTGGTGCCGGAAGCAAAGGTCGGGATCGCCCATGGACGGCTGAGTGAAAATGCGCTGGAAAAGGTCATGTTTGCCTTTGTCAACAGGGAGATCAATGTGCTGGTGTGCACCACCATCATTGAATCCGGCCTGGATATACCAGCTGCCAATACCATGATCATAAACAAGGCGGAACGGTTCGGGCTGGCCCAGATCTATCAGCTCCGGGGGCGTATCGGCCGCGGGGATCACCAGGCCTATGCCTATCTGTTCATCTCCGATGAATCCGTGATTTCCAAAGATGCCAAAAAACGGCTTTCCGCTCTGATGGAATACAAGGATCTGGGATCCGGATTCCAGATTGCCATGAAAGATCTTCAGATCCGGGGAGCCGGTACTGCCCTGGGGGCATCCCAGTCCGGCCACATTGCAGCAGTGGGCTATGAGATGTTTTTAAAGCTGCTGGACCAGGCAGTCCATGATCTGAAAGGCGATGCCTATATCGATCCTTTGGATCCCGAGATCAATGCCGGTATATCCACAGGGTTTCCTGTGGATTACATTGAATCTGTTGAACAGCGGCTGACCCTGTATCGGAGATTGTCCCGACTGGACAAGGTGTCTGATATTGCAGACATAAAAAAAGAGTTAACCGACCGATATGGAAACCTGCCCAGGCAGGCGGAAAACATGCTGTTAAAAATCATGCTCAGGGTCTATGCCATCCAGGCAGGTATCCAGCGCATGGACATAGACCCTGCCACGCTGGTTCTGACGTTTTCTCCTGCACATATGAAAGTTGCACCACATGAACTGGAAAAAAAATGGCAGAAGATTGCCCGGTTTTCATTCATCAAAAAAGACTGTGTTCAGCTTGATCTCGGGTATAAATCCAACCAGATGGCAAAAGCCCTTGTCAAAACCAAACAGATCCTCAAAGCCATTGTCTGAATGTATTTCATCTTTTTTCCATAGGACTGCCAACCATTGTCAAAAAACAAAAATTGGACCTGGCCTTTTGTTTTTGTCATTTTTTTTATATTTTGCTGGATTTTATAAACCGGCCGCGATATATAAAATTTTATTGTTTCAAACTGTTGCCGGTATCCCTGCATCTTTTTTCAAAACATTCGGCTGCCGGCATTATGCTTCACACGTTTCAATGAATAAAATGACAAGAGATCTGCCAGATATCCACCGGTTTGAACGCCTTGCCTTTAGGAAAAAAAATGTGCTGGGGCTGCTTTTGCGCTTCAGCCGCCGTCTCTTAAAGGCCAGACTGGCTGGGGTGGTGTATGGAACAGACCATACAGGGGAAAAATTTTTACCACCCCATAAATGGGACCGGGGAGTGGTTCACCAGCTGGACGGTATCGGGATGGCAGGGCTGGGGTTCAAGTTCTTTGGTCCTGCCGTGATTCGCTGGATAAAACTGTCCCCCATACGGTTGTTTGCAGCAGATGCGCATGGCAGACAGATAAAAACCCAAGGGGTTATCGCCCATGTGATGCGCAAACATGGAGAATATTATGCAAACGGGGTTAAAATTGTTTTTATCGATCATATTCCCCAAAAACAAATGCGGCAGTCACCAGGCGGGAGCCTGTCTGTTATTGCTTATGACGGCCAAAAATTTGAGATATTGTCTGATATTCAAGTGGATCTGGACATCATTCACTGGTTCAAGCCGGATAATTTTGTGTCAGTGTATATTCCTGATTACGGGGCCATCGTGTTTAATACCGTGGATCCGCAATTATTTGAAAAAACCGGTGAAAACCCTGGGTATTGCCGGCAATTGAAAACCCGGTTCGATCTGCTCATCAGCGCCATTGAAACTGCTTCTCTGGCCCATCTGGGGCAGGCAAAGGGACGGCGGGCAGCAAAAATCATCTGGCGCAAAGAAAAAAACCTTCGTCAGACCTTTGTTCAATTGAATGAAAAAATCCAGCAGCTGGATGAATTGAAAAACCATCTGCAGGCAGTGGGGGCGGTGACAGCAAAGCAGTTGAAAATGACCCCTGTTATTGAATCAAACGGTGTCTATGCATTCATGGATATAGTGGGATCAAGTATTGTCAGAAATTGTCTTCGGCCCAGAGATTTTTTTTTCATATTAAATCTTTGCCATGAAATAGCCGCAGATACAGCTGCCGCATACGGCTGCCGGGTTGACAATTTTTTAGGGGACGCGGTTTTTTTGGAAAATATGGAAACATTTGATGCCCCTGACAGAAAAAAGCCGTCTGGTTTACCCGAACGTTTGATGCTCATGACTTTTGCACTGGCTTCTGTATTTAACCAGATCCATGCATTGGGGCGCGGCATGCATCCCATGGACCGGGAAAACCGGATCAAAACCCTTGTAAAGGAACATGGCATCGGCATAGAATTCAGGGCGGGTATGGCGTATGGGGCTGCGTTGGTGGGGCCGTTGGGCAGTTTTAACCGGCGGATTGTCACTGCCATTGGCAAACCGGTGAATATTGCTTCCAGACTGGAAAGCACAGGCACCAAAAACTGTATTCATGTTGAAGAAAAACTGTTGGAGATTCTCAAAAACAGCGTTATTTCCAAAGACACACCCGCCATGTGGCATACTGTTACTTCAGGCAGCAGCATAGCACCGGTGCCGGCTGTCAGTTTTTTTTCTTTTTTCCAGGATTTTTTCAACCTGGGGCCGGATGTGATTCACAAAATGGATCCGGTTTCCTATAAAGAATTTACCACCGACAATACCTATCTGATTAACTGTATTCCAAAAACAAACAGACAAACTGTGTGCGCCGGCATTTAACCGGTATGCAGGGAGGAAAAATCACTTGTATGCTTATCCAGGGCCTGGATCAGTTTCCGGGTATTATTTCCCGGTTTTCCCCGGGAAATAAGGCTGTCATCAATTTGTACCACCGGTACCACGCCTTTGTTGGTGCCTGTGATAAACACCTCATCTGCTGTTAACAGCTGGTCCAGAAAAAGCGGTTTTTCTTCAATCTGAAAAAAAGCACTGGCAAGAGACAATATCAGTTTCCGGGTGATACCTTTTAGAATACCCTGTGCAGGCGGTGTGACCAGGGTCTGGCCGAAAAATGCAAACAAATTGCTGGTGGTGCCTTCCAGGGCCTGTTTTTGTGCATTCACATAAATGGCTTCCACAGCACCGGACTTTTGTGCCTGTTTCAATGCCATGGCTGCCGGGATATAAGCGGTTACCTTGGCACCGGCCAGAGGCCTTTCCTGAAAAATGGTTATCACTTTAACCCCATTGGAATACCATTCTTCAGGCAGTTTTTTTATGGGGGTGACCATGACGATCAGCCGCGGGGTGCCGCTGGGGGTTAAAAAATCCGGACTGGAGCCCCCTGTTATCACGATGCGGATATTGGCTTCAGCCGCTTGTTTGTTTTTCTCAAGGGTTTTGCGCACGATAGTTTTTATCTCATTTGCGGTCCATGGCAGAGACAGGCCTATTTTTTCCCCTGATGCCATAAGCCGGTTGATGTGTTCATCCAGAAAATACGGCACCCCGTTAAAAGTCCGCATGATGTCGCATATGCCGAACCCCCGCAGCACTGCAAGATCATCCACCGGAATCATGGCCTCGTGGCTGGGAACAAATCTGCCGTCCACATAATAGATTGTCATCAAAGAATCTCCTTGAATTTGATGCAGCTTGTTTTTATATTACACAAGTAAGTATGATTATCCTGAGATGCAAGGCTGGCGCATGGATTTTTTTTCCGGCATAAAATATAATATTCAGGGTGTTTTCTTTGGTGTGCTGTTTCTCATCCCCTGGGTCAATATCGTGCTGCTGTCA
>JAABSS010000150.1 GCA_011390235.1 Desulfotignum sp. | reverse complement strand
TACACCCTGTATTCCTCTTCCAGGTCCAGCAAAAACATCCGTTTTTCCTTTACATTGTCAATGATAAAAGAGGATTTTATGACCTGGATGCCTTCTATCTGTGTCAGTTTCTTGTTCATGAACTCCCCGTAGGTCTTGATGTCCCTGGCCGCCACCTTGAGAATGAAATCATTGGCCCCGGCAATCTGATAGCACTCAACCACCTCATCCAGGGCCATGAATTTTTCTTTTATCATGGCCACGGAAGACAGGTTGCTCAGGTTCAGGCTGATATTCACCATGGCCATGATGGAAAACCCGATTTTTTCCGGGTTCACCACTGCCGTAAAATGGGTGATCACCCCTGAAAGCTCCAGGCGCTTGACCCGTTCCAGGGTGGCAGGGGCGGATATACCCACAATTTTTGACAACTTTGAATTGGTTATCTTCCCATTTTCCTGCAGGGTGTTCAAGATTTTTTTATCGATTCTGTCCAAAACCATGTTGCTTTCTCCTGTAACCTCTTTCTCCTGTAATCTTTCATAAAAGCAAATGGCTGTATTTTTCTCTGATCAAGGGCATCAGCTCCTTGAAGGTATCATCAATTTTTTCCAGGAACATGTCTATCTCGTCATCGGTGATAACCGTGGACAGGATAAACAGGCCCCTGGGGATGTTGAATATTTTTTTGTTGAGCAAAGACAGGTGCATGAGGGTGTGCAGTTCCTCTTCCGATGCCAGCACATGCTCGGCCCGAATGGTGGGCTGGTTTACAAAATGCATGTTTATAAGGGAGCCGATCTGGTTGGACTGGATATTCAGGCCGTTGTCGGCAATGCTTGCCAGCAGCCCTTTTTGCAGCCGGTCCCCGGTGGCGTTGATGGCGGCCACTGCTTTTTCATCAAACTTTGACAGGGCTGCAAATCCGGCCTGCATCACGGTTTCATACCCGTTAAAGGTGCCGGAATGATACAAAGGCTTTTCCGTATTTTCATGGCAGTAAATATTCATGAACTCGGCCTTGCCGCCCAGCACCCCTATGGGAAGCCCCCCGCCCACCACCTTGCCCACGGTGGTGAGATCCGGTGTCACCCCGTACAGATGCTGACATCCGCCGGTATCCACCCGGAAGGAAAAGATTTCATCAAAAATCAACAGTACATTGTGGGCCGCGGTGATGTCCCGGACTTTTTGCACAAATCCCGGTGCCGGCAGAACCACCCCGCCTGCTCCCAAAAAGGGTTCCATTATGACAGCTGCTATATCTGCAGCATGCTGTGTCACCATCTTTTCCAGGGCATCCGGGTCATTGAAAGGCACCTCCAGCATATCTTGGGTCATGCCGCCGGGAATGCCCGCAGTGATGACGTTTTTCTTGGTGGAGGCAGCCACACAGTCATGGGTGCCGTGGAACCCGCCAGCCATTTTCAGAATCTTGTCTTTTCCGGTTATGGCCCTGGCCGTGCGCAGGGCAAACATGGTGGCTTCGGTGCCGGAGTTGAGAAACCGCACCTTGTCAAACCCCGGCACCCGGTCGCACAACAGTTTTGCCAGATGGTACTGGCCGTCAGTGGGGGTGGAATACTGGGATCCTCTTGCTATGCCTGCCTGCACCGCCGCCACCACATCCGGATCCCCGTGGCCGTGCACCAGGGCCCCGTAGGCATTGGTGACATCCAGCAGCTCATGGCCTTCATGGGTGTACACATGGGCACCCTTGCCATAATCGATGTGAATGGGCCAGGGCTTGAAGTAGCTCAGGCTTCTGGTGGCCCCTCCGGGAATATACTTGACCAGGCGCTGGTGACGCTCCCGGGAAGCAGGATAATTTTCCCGATATTCGTCAACTATTTTCGCTGCAACAGGATGCACGGACATAATCTTCCCCCTGTATGAAAGTTTTAAGTGTTAAGTTTTAAGCTAACAGCTAAATGGCATGGCCGGAACTGAGACGCTTACTCTTTTTTATGAACAATGAGCAGTTCCCCCAGGGCATCTTCCACTTTTTTGACAAATTCACCGGATTCTATCCTGGCTTTGAGCTCTTCCATATCATCGATGTACACCTTGTCCTTGTCCATGTAGCCCAGGGTTTCACGCACCGCCTCATACATGATTTTGCCGGCCGGACCCAATTTGTCGGTGCCCCGCAGGTCAGCTGCCTGGGCAGCGCACAGCAGCTCAAAGGAAAGGATATGGTTGGTGTTTTCCACAATTTTCCTGGCTTTTCTGCCGGCGATGAGGCCGAAGCTGACAATGTCCTGAAAATCTGCTGTTGAGGTGATGGACTGGATGGAAGCCGGCACCGCCAGGGTCCGGTTTTCCGCCACAAGGGAGGTGGTCATGAACTGACCGCCCATCAGGCCCATGCGCACCCCGGTATCTTCTTTGCACAAAAACGGGGGCAGCCCGGTACTGTTGGACGGATCCAAAAACCGGTCGATGCGCCGGTCCGACACCACCCCGATATTGACCATGGAGATCCCTAAGCAGTCCATGGCAAAGGAGATGGGCTGGCCGTGAAAATGGCCGTTGTGGATAAAGGTGTCGAATTCGGTGAAAATCAAAGGATTGTCATTGCTGGAGTTCAGTTCCCGGAGCAGCACTTCATGGGCATTGTTCACCGCTTCTTTGGTGGGGCCCACAAACTGGGGGGTGCACCTGATGGAGTAGGCGTCTTCCACAGGAATGTCAGCCACGGAAATACCTTCATGTTTTTTGAGCACCGCCTGGAGCGTTAAAGACAGTTCCTGCTCATCAATGGCCATGTCAGACCCGGTGAGCAGTTTGGTCAGATTCATGGCAGTGGCATACTGGCCGGGGTGGTATTTTTGCTCATGAACCCGCACATCAAAGGGGTTGATCCGGCCCATAAGGGTTTCAATGGCAAAGGCTGCAATGATATCGGAATTTTTCAAGGTGTTGGTGGCTTCTGTGATAACGGTGCAGGCCAGGCCCACCATGGCGGAGGTACCGTTGATAAGGGACAGCCCTTCTTTGGCATTCAGGTACATCAGCTCCACCCCTGCCGCATCCATGGCTTCCTTGCCGGGCATAACCTTGCCTTTGTATCTGGCTTTCCACTCGCCGAACCCCACTGCAGCGATGCACCCCAACGGTCCCAGGTCTCCGCTGGTGCCAAGGGATCCTTTTCTGGGAATCAGGGGAAATACCTGTTTGTTGATCATATCCAGGTAAATCTTGAGATTTTTTTCCTTGATGCCGGAATACCCCCGGCACAGGGAATTGGCCCGGGCGATCATGAAAATTCTCACCAGGGTGTCTTCAAAGGGTTTGCCCACCTGGGTAGTGATGCTTCTCACCAGGTTTTTTTGAAAATCATTGTCCCGCTCCTTGGGCAAAAGATGGTCCACCAGCCCGCCGCAGCTGGTATTCACCCCGTAAATACAGCGTTCCTCATTGGCCCATTTGTCCACAAGGGCGCGGCATTCCCTGATTTTGGGCCAGTTGTCTGTTTTTACTTCCACCTGCATGGACAGATCGTTGCCTGCTCGCATCAGTTCTTCGATGGTCAATGAATAGCCGTCCAGAATCAAACGGTTGTCTGTGATTGGCATGGTATACCTCCCTGAAATTATATCATTGGCTGTAATGGTGATTTGCAGGGAAATATCGGCAGGCGCCCAGCAGTGAGAATCGTACCAGGTGGAGATCAGTTTTCCGGCTTTCCCTGATATAAGGCTAACCAGATCCCCATTTCTTTGTCAAGAACTATTTTTAATTTTATAAGGAAAAATAGAAAGTTTATGACACAATTCCTTCATATAATCGGAACCAAAGCTTATTTTCTAAGTTTTTTTGTATTTAAAACCTTATTTTCCATTATACTCTTCCAGGTAGTTTTCCAAAATTTCGCCAAGCAGTGCCAGACAGCCGCCATAAAAATGATCGCACCCTGGAATGATTTCAAACCGGGGAACAATTTTCCAGCGGTTTATATGGGCCTGCACCATATCGGGCGGGGCAATATCATCTTCCTGCCCGGTGAGGATCAGCCCTGTGTGCGGCAGACCGGAAATATCGTCAAAAGACATGAACCCCATCGGCGGAGACACCATGATATGGTCTGAGATTTCATACCCGCCCGATACCACGGATGCATTGATCCGGGCACCAAAGGAATATCCGGCCAGAAAAAGGGCGGTGATGCCCTGGTCGGCCAGAAACTGCAGGGCTGCGGCAACATCGGTCTGTTCTCCCTGGCCGTTGTCATACATACCGGTACTGCCGGCAGTTCCCCGGAAATTGAACCGCAGGGT
>JAABSS010000149.1 GCA_011390235.1 Desulfotignum sp. | reverse complement strand
GATTTCCTTCCTGTGCCGGGTCCATGATCCGGTCCCATGGTATTGCTTATAATGCCAGGCGGTATCAGCTTGATTTCAGCGATCTGCCCTGGATGGAAAAATCCCTTGCAGCAAAAATCAACCTGCTGATTTTCTGTGAATTTATCCATTACGGAGAAATGAAATTTTTAAACCAGAATAAAATGAGCCTTCTTACGGCATTTGATATTTTCAAGCCCTCCCAGGCGGATTTTTTTCAACTGGTACCCATTTTGCT
>JAABSS010000148.1 GCA_011390235.1 Desulfotignum sp. | reverse complement strand
GGCGACCCGCCCCTGCATCCCAAGACCCCCTGCGGCATAGCAGATTACATGCCTCCGGGCACCGCACTGCAGGTGCTTGAAAAATTGATCGGTATTCACACCTGCAAGCCAACCCTAAGTTCCGTACCCTATATTGAAGGTGTTTTTACCATGGGCAGCGTAGGATCGCTGGCCCAGACCCATGAATCTGACATTGACTATTGGATCTGTATTAATGAAGACCTTATGAATGCCCATGAACATTCTTTGTTTTTGCAAAAGCTCAAATTGCTTGAAAAACTGGGGATGGAACAGTTTAAAATCCAGACAACCTTTTTTGTGGTGGATGTGCAAAAGGCAAAAAACAATGATTTCGGGGATTCCACCCAGGAAAGTTCCGGATCAGCCCAATCCCGGCTGCTGAAAGAAGAGTTTTACAGAACCATGATTCATGTGGCCGGAAAACTGCCTCTCTGGTCGGTACTTCCAACTCCTATCAGCCTGAACTATTATCATATGATCATGACCCAGATCAGCCAATTTGCCGGAACCAACCGGTATATTGACCTGGGAGATATCCATGCCATACCGGTAAACGAGTTTTTCGGTGCGTCCATCTGGCAGATGTTTAAATGGTTGAAAAGCCCGTTTAAATCCGTGATTAAAATGGCGCTGCTGGAAAAATATATCCATTCCTATGGACAGGAACCTCTTTTGTGCAATCAGTACAAAAATGTATGGATGAATTCCGGTACCCATCTAAAACTGGCACAAAATGATTCCTATATCATCCTTTTGAACAATCTGCTGGCTTATTACCGGGCTACCGGAGATACAAAATCCATGAATCTGATCCTTACCTGTTTTTTTCTGAAACTGGCCATCTCAAAGGAATCGGTTCTGGATAATACCGTTTTCGGTCTGCGCAGATACCTGGTGACAGATTCCATTGCGCAATGGGACTGGAGCCTGTCCAGGCTGTTTGAAATCGGGCATTTCAAAGAATGGGATTACCAGCGGATTCACCGGCTGTCAGCCTCCATTGAACGGTATATGATCATAAAATATAACCAGGTGAAAAAAACGTTTGAAAGCCACTCCTGCGGATTAATGATTTCAGATGAAGACCGCCGGGTGCTGGAGCGGAAAGTGGATATTGTTTTTCTGGAAAAACCATTCAAGATTAAAAAAATTCTGTTGGTTTCCAAAAGCGAGCGTTTGTTTTCCCAGCTGCATATTCGGTATCTTGGTGGATCCGGCAGCCGGATAAAATGGGAGTTGTTTCACAAATCCACCAGGATACACCAGCGCTTTGACGAATCTTTGCTGCAGACAAGAACCATTCAAGAGATCGGGGCATGGCTTATCAACAACCGTCTTTTTGCCCACCATTCAGCAATTCACCTTATTCCCAATCCCACCCCGGTCACCCATGATGATATCCAGAAATTGTTTTGTGCAATGGATGCATTTTTCACCCCCCAACTCGAGCAAACATTCCAATTCAGTGAATTGAAAAAAACATTCCCGGAGGTGATCTGTGTGTTTGTCAGTATAAATTTTTATGTCCCCAGGCAGGAATCTTTCATTAAAGATTATTGCGCGGTATATATCAATTCCTGGGGTGAAATGTTTTATCAGATTAGTCCGCCTGACACAGAGTTTGCCTCTCTGAATGCAGCAAAGAAAGAGATTCTTGCCCGCCTGGGCATCCAGAAATTTCCCATAAAGACGTCATTTTATTTTTCCAGGGGTTTGACCAGGTAAACATAATACCAGGATTGACTTTTAATCGGAAATCGTTTAAAAAAAGAAAAAATTTTCTTAGAAAAAAAGAGCTTACAGTTTGGATAAAAATACAAAAATGGTTCACAACACCGTTGTCATAAATGACCTGGGAATGCATGCAAGGCCTGCTGCCCAAATAGCGCAGATAGCCATGACCGCAGAAAGCGAAATCTGGCTTTCAGATGGAAATACCCAGGTGGATGCTTCCAGTATTATTGATATTTTAACCCTGTGCGCAACAAAAGGTTCTCGCATTCATATCCAGGCCAAATCTTTTGAAGATGCCGCAGTGGTGGACAAAATCAAGTCTTTTTTTGATGACGGATTCGGAGAATTAACAGAATGAATCGTGACAAACCCCGTGAAATGATCCTCAAAGGCATCAGCGGTTCCCCGGGTATCTGCATTGGAAAAGCCTATTTGGTGGACAGAGAAGGGGTCAACATCATCGAGCGTTATCCGGTTTCCGATACCATGGTGCCCCAGGAAATAGACCGGTTTAAAAACGCGGTGGCAAAAGCCAAAAATGAACATGCCCGGATAATTCAAGCCCTTGATGAAGATGTGAGCGAGACCCTTAACATTCTTGAAACCCATATGGCTTTGTTCAAAGATAAGATGCTGTATGGCAAAACCATTGAAACTATTCAAAACGAACAGATCAATGCGGAATGGGCCTTAAGAAAAGTGGCCCGCCAGGTGAAACTTATGTTTCAGCAGGTGGATGACCAGTATTTAAAAGCACGGGTCAATGACATTGTGCAGGTTTCCGACAAGATAATGTCTTATCTTCTGGGTGCCCGGGATATCAAAATTGCAGATATTAACAAACGGGTGATCATTGTGGCCCATGACCTGAGTCCTGCCGATGCCAGCCAGATTCAGCTGGAACGTATCAAAGGTTTTGTGACCGACCGGGGCGGAAAAGATTCCCACACCGGTATTGTGGCCAAATCTTTAAAAATTCCTTCTGTTTTCGGCCTGGCCCGGGCCACAACCAGTATCAATAATGATGATATTCTTGTTGTGGACGGTTCTTCCGGTATCATCATCATCAATCCTGAAGAAGACACCCTGTTTAAATACGAAGAACGCCTGGCCCGGTTTGAAGCCTACCGGGCAGATATAGAAAGAGACAGCCATCTGCCGGCTGTTACCACAGACGGGGTTGCCCTGAATCTTATGGCCAATATTGAACTGGTGGAGGAAGTGGTCTCTGCAAAAGACAATGGGGCTGCGGGCATCGGGCTGTTCAGAACCGAATTTCTTTATCTGGATCTGGAGCGGTTCCCCACTGAAGATGAGCTGCTGGTAAAATACAAGGAATTGGTGGAACTTATGAACCCCCAGCCGGTGACCATCCGCACCCTGGATATCAACGGTGATAAATTCAATCCCTATATCGACCCTGTGGAAGAGGCCAATCCTTCTCTGGGATTGCGGGCTGTCCGGTTCTGTCTGGAAAACAAAGATATCTTTATCACCCAGCTCAAGGCTATTCTCCGGGCTGCGGCGTTCGGCAATATAAACCTGCTGATTCCCATGATTTCATGCATGGAAGAAATCATAGAAGTTAAGGCTGTTATCGATCAGGCTGTTCTGGAACTTGACAAAGAAGACAAAATCTTCAACAAGGATATTGCTTTGGGCATCATGATAGAGGTGCCCTCTGCTGTCCTTATGGCTGATGAGCTGGCACAGGAGGTGGATTTTTTCAGCATCGGTACCAATGATCTCATCCAGTACTCCATGGCCATTGACCGCCGCAACCGCAGGGTGGCGCATTTGTATCAGGCCTTGAACCCGGCGGTATTGAAAATGATCAAAATGACCGTTACTGCCGCCCAAAAGAACAATATTGATCTGGTGATGTGCGGTGAAATGGCAGGAGAACCCATCAACATACCGATACTGCTGGGACTTGGGCTGAAAAATCTGTCCATGAACGCAGCCTCCATCCCGGTGATAAAAAAAATGATCCGTGATATGGATTTTGAAAAAGCCGGCATATTTGCCAAAAAAGTGCTTGGATTCACCACAGTCCAGGAGATTACCCGGTTTGTCCAGGAAGAATACAAAGATATTCTCCCCTACAAAGAGATGGAAGATTAAAGCATGCCCTCTGATTATATAAAACTTATTGCCTCCAATAAAAAGGCCCGGCACAATTTTCAAATCGATGCGGAATTTGAAGCCGGCATTGTTCTGGTGGGATCAGAAGTCAAGTCCATCAGGGAA
>JAABSS010000147.1 GCA_011390235.1 Desulfotignum sp. | reverse complement strand
CATGGTGGATGACCTGGTCACCCGGGGCACGTCCGAGCCCTACCGCATGTTCACCTCCAGGGCGGAATACCGCCTTTTGCTCAGAGAAGACAATGCCGACCTGCGCCTGGCAAAAACCGCCCAAGACTACGGTCTCATAGATGCAGACCGCCTGGCAGCGTGCAGGGAAATTGCAGCCCAGACAGGCAGAGAACTTTTGCGGGTCAGGACTGCGGTGGTCAAACCTGATGAAAAAACCAACCACCTGCTCGCCTCACTTGACAGCAATCCCATCACCACCGGTGTCAAACTGGACCAGCTTTTGAAACGTTCGGAACTCAGCTATGCCCAGTTAACCGCCATATCCCCCCCGC
>JAABSS010000146.1 GCA_011390235.1 Desulfotignum sp. | reverse complement strand
CCCGGAACCAGTGCTTTTGCGGGCTGCAGAACAAGTGGAGATTGAAATCAAATACGAGGGATATATCAAGCGCCAGCTCAATGAAATCAAAAAATTCAAGGATCTGGAACAAATCAGAATCCCGGACCATTTTGACTATGCCGGGGCCCACGGCCTGTCCAACGAGATCAAAGAAAAACTGACAAAAATTCAGCCCAAATCCCTGGGGCAGGCATCGAGAACCGACGGCATGACCCCTGCTGCCATCTCTGTTTTGATGGTGGCCATTGCTGCACGGGATAAACACAAATCAGCTTGACTTGGCCGGGTTGGCCCTTATTATTTAACTTAAAAATAATTAAAATTAATGTGGAATAATTTACGTTAGCTTTTGTGAGGAAAAAATGGCCGATGATTATTATGAAATTCTGGGTATCGATAAAACAGCAAGCGCGGCAGAAATAAAAAAAGCCTACCGCAAGCTTGCCATGAAATACCACCCCGATAAAACCAAAGGGGATAAAGCCCTGGAAGACAGGTTCAAGAAAATCAGCGAAGCCTATGCCGTACTCAGTGATGCGGAAAAGCGCAAGCAATATGATACCTATGGATCTGCTGATTTTCAGGAGCGGTATTCCCAGGAAGACATTTTCAAAAATTTCGACCTCGGGGATATTCTCAAAGAATTTGGTTTTGGCGGCGGCAGGGGCGGATTTTCCGCCTCTTTTGGACAAGCCGGTCCCAGGGGGCAAAGTGGATTTTCCGGGGGCAACACCTTTTTTCAAAGCAGGGGCGGCGGATTCGGCCAGCAGCAGGCCCGGCCCAGGACCCCGGGCAAGGACCTGGAGTATGAAATTCCTTTGACCCTGGACGAACTTATCAACGGCACCAAAAAAACCATTACCATCAGTCAGGGCGGGACTGCCAACGCCATTGAAGTCACCATACCAAAAGGATTGACCAAAGGAAAAAAAATCCGGCTGCCGGGCAAAGGAGAAATCTCACCTGATGGCGGACCCACCGGCAATCTGTACATCAAATCCAACCCTGTTCCTTCCAAAGACTTCACCATTGAGGGTAACGATGTGTTTTTGAACAAAACCGTCACCCTGACCCAGGCCCTTTTAGGGGATAAGCTGGAGGTGCAGACCCCCTCAGGCAAAACCATGAATCTTACCCTTCCGCAGGGAACCCCCCATAAAGGCAAACTGCGGCTTCCCAACCATGGCATTCCCCAAATGAAAGGAAATGGTTGCGGAGATCTGTTTGTTGTGATTAATATAGACTGGCCCAAAAAATTGACAGACAAGCAGGAAAAACTGATTCAGGAACTTAAAACCACAGGGTTGTAGATGATCATGCCTGACTTTATTCCCGTGATTTCCCGGAAAGACATTCACGCACGTACCCGGGAAATCGGAAAACAGATCACCAAGGACTACAAGGGCAAAGACCTTATACTGGTGGGGATTTTAAAAGGTGCCTTCATTTTTATGGCTGATCTTTGCCGGCAGATCAGCATAGACCATGAGATTGATTTCATTGGGGCATCTTCTTATGAAGGTACCTCTTCCACCGGGCAGATTGTATTCACCAAGCAGCCTGACCTGGAATTTAAAAACCGGGATATCCTGCTGGTGGAAGATATTGTTGACACCGGCAACACCCTGTGTAAAATTATTAATTTTATAGATTTGCTTAATCCCAAATCTTTAAATATCTGTACGCTCATTGACAAGCATGAACGCAGAAAACGCAAAATAGATGTGAGGTATGCGTGTTTTTCACTTGAAAAAGGATTTATTGTCGGTTATGGACTTGATTATAATGAAAAATATCGAAATATGCCTGCAATCTATGATTTAAAAACAGAGGGAGATGCACCATGATTATTACCTGTGACGAGTGCTCAACAAGCTTCCGACTTGATGAATCCTTATTAAAAGCCGAAGGCTCCAAAGTCCGTTGCAGCCGGTGCAAACATGTATTTACCGCATCCCCCCCACCTGCAGATGCCTCCCTGGATGCCCAAACCGCAGCACCTCCTTCCATGGACAGACAATCTGTATTTTCCCTGAAACCAGAAGACCTGGAATCTGAAGATACTGCATCTGATGATACTGCATCTGAAGATACTGCATCTGATGATTTTGATTCCGATCTCTTTGATTTTGACGATACCGACTTTGATGAAGACCTGTCCCGGGATGAAAAACAGGCAGACATTGAAATCAGTTTTGAAGATGCAGACACGGATTTTGATATGGAACCCGGCCTTACCCTTGAAGCAGATGAAGAACCGGGGTCCTCCTCCGGGGAATATGAGGAAAAAGAGATTGCATTTGATGAAGAGGCACTGGAATTTGATTCCGAAGACCTGGAACCAATAGAAGATCTGGAAAAACCCCGGGATATGCCTGCAGATGAAATGGAAGAAGAAGCGCTTGAAGGCATTGATTTTGAAACCCTGGAATCATATCCGGGCCAGGAGCCGGCAGACGCAGATGACATCAAAGATTTTGATCAGGATCTGGACCGCGAAGATGATGCTTCCCTTGGTCTGGAACTGGAAACCCAGGAGCCTGAAAAAGAAGCACTGGATATGGCCCTGGGTGAAGAAGCGCCCCCTGAAGATCTTGCAGACCAGGGCATGGACTTCGGATTGGAAAAGGATTTTTCAGCCTATGATGAAGTACTGGAAAAAGAGACGGAACCGCAGGATACCGCAGACGAAACTGTCTTAGCGGATGAATCTGATGCACAAGAAGACCTTCCGGATGAAGACGATTTTGAAACCCGGGATGATTTTGACCTGGAAGAGTACGACAAAACAGTTAGCGGTGACCAGGACAGTGAAATACAGGACAGCCTTGCACAGGACTTTGAAAAGCCGGCACCCCGCCGCCCTGCCCGGGCACCGCTGATCCAGCCGCTGGATCCGGAAGCGGAGATGGGATATACCGCAAAAAGAACCCGGAAAAAAACCCGATCCGCTCTGGGTGCGCCTGTCCTGGTACTGATGCTGCTCTTTTTGTTGACAGCAGGCGGCTATGTCGCCGCCACCAGCCTGGGGTATAAGATTCCTTTTCTATCGGAAATAAAAATTCCTTTTATCCAGCAGTACCTGCCCCAAAAAACGCCTGATCCCGTGCCGACACCTGACCCGGTACCGGATCAAAAAAGTGTGACCGGCCGCTTTGTAACCAATGACACAGCAGGCGAGCTGTTTATCATCACCGGCAAAATTGAAAATCCAGCCCAGATTCCCTACAGCCGTATTCAGGTTAAAGGCACACTGTTCCAGAAAGAAAAAATCGCCGCCATGACACAGACCGCCTATTGCGGCAATATCGTGTCCGAAGAGGAACTGAAAACAGGGGATGTTGACAGTATCGTCTCCCGGCTGAAAACCCCCAGGATTGCCAGTGGTACCGATATCCCGGTCAGACCCGGAGACAGTGTTCCCTTCATGCTGGTGTTTTCAGACCTGCCCAAAAACCTTCAGAACTTTACGGTGGAAGTCATGTCATTTGAAAAAGTTGAAAAATAAAAAACTGTTTGACAATGCACACACTATCATGTTACTATTTTTGGGTTTTTTGGCGACGTAGCTCAGCTGGTCAGAGCATGCGGCTCATATCCGCAGAGTCCGGGGTTCAAGTCCCTGCGTCGCTACCAGAATTTACAATGCCCCCGTTCTTCGGGGGTTTTGTGTTTCCGGGGGTTACTAAAAGGAATTTTGGTACAAAAAGGTGGCCGCATGGACTACATTTTTAAAATGTAACAAGCTTGCTTTTAATTCATTCGGCTCTTTTTCAGGAATGAGGAAGGATGGAAGATGGCTGAAGAAATGGGAAAAAAACCAAAAGGGGCCGGCAAGAGCAGTTTTGAATTGATTGATTTGAAAAAAATCTCCGCTGGCATCATTGAGAATGGATTG
>JAABSS010000145.1 GCA_011390235.1 Desulfotignum sp. | reverse complement strand
TCCTGAAGTGCGCTTACCATTAATTTTTCGTTTTGATGGAAACATTTTTCCACAGATTTGAGACAGGATTCAAATGCCTGAAGGTCGGTCCAGACAAGCGATTGATTAAAGGACAGGCAGCCCTGGGAATGATTCAAAATCTGGTTGTCTCCCAGAATCTTTCTCAGCCGGTGAAGTGTGGTTTTATATGCATTGTTTGCTGCGTCACCTTCCGCATCAGGCCAGAGTAAG
>JAABSS010000144.1 GCA_011390235.1 Desulfotignum sp. | reverse complement strand
ACTTTTTCCGCCCTGGGCCAGAAGATACTTGAGCAGGGAAAGAGGACGCTGCTGTAATTTTTTGGAAAAGATCACCGGTTCCTCATCTATTTCAATAAGGAACCTGCCAAGCGAATACAGGCGGACATGCCAGGGCCACTCCTCGATAAATACTGACGTTTCAGGCAAAGTCAGGCGGTGCTCCCTGATCAAGGACCGGACATATGGCACTTCAATCTTTTTTTTCAGCGCTTCGGCGCAAAGGCGTGCCATCACCTGGGGCATCCAGTGATTGAAGTATCGAAAGTCATGTTCTCTGCCGATGCCAAAACCCCGGCGCAATGCCTTGTCAGCAGCGGATTCATCCTGGTTGTCCAAGGCGAACCTTGCCCGCAGCAACCACCCGAAAAAATCAAACAACGGATTTCTGAAACTGCGGCTCCACGCGAACCCCATATCCAGCTGTTCGGCTGCAGCGGCGTATTCATTATTCTCGTACAGAACCACAGCCAGTGCACCATGTGTCATTGACATGTTCAAAGTACAGCCGGCAGCCTCACTTTTTTTATAACAGATCCAGGCATGAAAGCTGGCTTCCTGTCTGTTTCCGGATCTGAGCTCATACCATGAACGCATGCAATGATACAGCACCTGATTCCAGTTTCCCTGGTGTTTGATCATCGGGGCGGCCTGGTCAAAATATTTTCTGGCAAGTGACATTTTCCCAGATCCCATGGCTGAACATGCCGCATGGATACGAAGGGCTGAGTTCAGTATCCTGATCCCGGTTTTTTTCTCCACTTCCATACCATTACGGGCGTACTTGAGGCCTTCTTCAAACCGACCTACGCTCCAGGAATAGCAGGTATGCAAATTCTGAAAAAACAAAAAGGGAAGCGGTGCTTTTTTTATCCAGGTGGCATCGCGAAACCTGTCCAGAACATTTTTTGCGCCTGCAAAATCTCCGAAAATGATTTTCAACGCAAGCAGACCGATAAAAAGCTGAAGGGTTGCCGTAGCATCTTCTATGGACCGGACCAGCTGCCAGGCTTTTTCTTCCCAAACGTTAATCTCCGGTGAATTGCTGCGACGCGACACCATGGCATTCAGCATGGCGCTGGTTATCCGCAGCTGAATTTCCGGCGCATCAATGGCTCCCCACCGGTCATGGAATTCATGGAACTTGTCGATACAGGCATCCAGCTGGGAATAATCATTTGCTTCAAAGCAGATCGCATCGATCAAGCCTGAAAGGGACAGATAGGACCCCACAGGATCACCTGAAGCCTCGAATTCAAACAGTGCTTTTTTGAAATAGGGCTTGCCTCTGCCGGGGCCATAGGGCATTATGCAGACACCTTTCCAGAAATCCATCCAGGGCATTGACCTGACAGCTTTCTCAGGCAGGCTGTCAATCCACTGGGAAAGTGTCTGAAACCGGCCCTGTCTTGTTAACTCCGGTGCCTGTGAAAGAATCACCCCGGCGGCTTCTCTGGCACGGCCGGCCATCAGAAAAAGTTGGATCGCCTCTTCAAACTGTCCCTCTTCTACCATGGCCTGCGCACTTGTAAATTGAATTTCAGCCAATTTTTCAGGACTCAAATGACTTTTGCAGTGATTTTGGAGAAATTCTTTGAAAAGGGGATGAAAAAAATATATCGGTTCTTCAATGATAGCGCGGAAAACAAACGCGTTTTGTCTGTAGAGTGTCTTGAGTATGGCAGCCGCATTTTTTCCCGCCAGTTTCACGGCGGTGTTCACCGATATCCGGGAAACATGGCTGAGGCGGAGGATCACATCCTGCGCGTAAGAATCAAGTTCCTTAAAAAGAATCATCCCGAAATAGTCAAATATTTCCTGGGGGGTCTCTCTGGACAACAAACGGGGTTCGATGTTTTCAAACTGACTTCTCCGCAAAAACAGTAACAGGCCGGTCACCCAGCCATCGGTCAAGGAGTGAAGATGAGCAAGAGCTTCACCGGAAAACTTTTTGCCGGTCACCAGAGAGGCAATTTCCCGGGCTTCCTCTTTTTCCAGTTTCAGTTCATTCCATCCCAGCACATTTAGAGAACACCGGGAAAGGGGAATTATCAGCTCCGCAGGAGGCTCCTGCCGGCTGCAGACAAAAATGGTCAACCGCGAAGAGACGGACGATATGGCATTGCACAATATTTCATGGAGCATTGTCTCTTCTCTGATTTCCTGGTAATTGTCCAGAACAAGGGCACATGGTTGGTCTATCATGCTGCACAGCAATTCAAAAAACCGCCGGGTAAAAACCGGGATGCCCTGAAAATATTCTGAGGTCATCAATGGAAGCTCAGGGCTGTCTTTGGAAATATGGCATTCCGCCGCCTTGCCAAGGTAGAAAAAAAACGAAGCGATATCTGAATCGGACTCATCCATTTCATACCAGATGCACGGCAGACCGCAATACTCCAGAAAGGTATTGACGAGAGTGGTTTTGCCTGAGCCGGCAGGGCCACATATCCACCATGCGGATGCATCGGTTTTGTGTAGCAACATATTAAAGAGCCGGGTACGGTGGTGCGCTCTTTTAATTTTTGGCCTGATCAGTCTGGCCGGCAGAGGTTCGGCATAAACTGCAGGGCTTGATTCCATAAACAGAATCCTCCTGTTTTCCCTGTTTGGAGCTAAAACAGTTCTGGTGCTTTTCTCCTCATTACCTGTCAACAAAACAAAAAAATGAGAGGGGGCTTAGGTTGAGGTTTTCCAGTGTTAGAGGTTAGAGGTTAGAGGCGCTGTATCAATCATCTGAGAAATTGATGGCTCAACATTGATATTGGTTTTGAAATCGCTTTTGAAGAAACATTTTACAGATAGGAACCTGCTATTTTTTACCAAGTCATAGAATTCCTCCAAAATTTGAAATATTATCTCTAACCTGATATAGTTACATATCGTATCTATATCAGGTTGGAGGAAGTTATGGCAAGAAAAAAATCTGGAACGGATATTTGATACTTTGTTTACCAAAAGGCAAGCCCCTATCGCTTTTCCTACTGAGCGGGGTCCTGCTGCTGGCTGCAACGGCGCAGGCCGGTGGCCCGATTCACGGCGCCCGTGCGGCAGGGATGGGAACCGCCTTTATCGGTCTGGCCGATGATCCCTCCGCCCTGTTGCACAACCCGGCCGGTATCGTTCAACTGACGGGCACGCAGATTTACGGCGGGGTCACACTGCTCTCCGCTGCATCTGAGTATTCTTCCGGCCAGAGCGAAGAAGACACCCTGAACCAGCTGTATTTTCCGACCCATCTGTATCTGGTCAGTCACCCGCCAACGTCACGTCTGGCCTTCGGGCTGGCCTTTGATTCTCCTTTCGGTATCGGCGGCCGCGAATGGGATCAACAAGGGGCCACCCGCTACCTGTCGACGGAAAATAGCATCGCAACCTTTGCCATCAATCCGAATCTGGCAATCCAGCTGACGTCCAAACTATCGCTGGCCATGGGCCTGAACTATCTCCGTGCAGAAATGCGCAGCGTCCGCATGGTTGATCAAAGCGCGGTCGGGGCTGCTGACGGTCGCGCACGACTCGAAGCCGAAGGTGATGGCTGGGGGTACAATCTGGGCCTGCTCTATCGCGGCAATGATCTCTGGCAAATTGGTGCGGCCTATCGCAGTGAAATCGATGTCGATTTCAGCGGTAACCTGAACCTGTACGGGATCGCCGCGCCGCTGCAGCCACTATTCGGTGGCCCGGCCTTTCACACAGGAATTTCCAGTGCGTCCACCTTTCCTGAAATTTACAGCATCGGCGTTGCTATTTTCCCGTTGGACAAGTTCGTCATTGCCATCGATCTGGAGCTGGTACGTTGGTCATCCTTTGACCGTACAGAAACGCACCTGGCACAGCAGGTAGCAGCCGCTGGGGTTAGCGATACGACCACCCTCCTCGACTGGGATGACTCGCTGCAGGTCAAAATTGGTGGGGAATACAGCTTGAATGGCAGCTGGAAGCTCCGCGCCGGCTATGCCTTTATTCAGGGCGTGGTCCCGGAACATACGCTCGGGCCAGAGAACCCGGACGTTGATCAGCACAATTTAAGCATCG
>JAABSS010000143.1 GCA_011390235.1 Desulfotignum sp. | reverse complement strand
ATCTGAAGTTTTTCAGTGACGGCGGTATGGGGGCACGTACGGCCTGGGTGACAGAACCCTATCTGGATGCCGCATACGGCATGCCCCTGACCCCCATCAAAGAGATCGAACAGGCCGTGCGCCAGGCGGATGCGGCCGGGCTCTCCTGCATGGTCCATGCGGTAGGGGACCGGGCCGTCCATGAGGTGCTGTCCGTGTTTGCAAAGGTGGAAACACTGAACCGGAGCGCCTGCCGGATTCCCCACCGGATCGAGCACGCCCAGATGATTCTGCCGGAAGACCTGGCCGCTTTGGGCCGCCTGAAAAATCTGGCGGTTTCCTGCCAGCCCAACAACATGAGCCTGGACATTTCCATGATCGATCAATGTGCCGGAGACAGAGGCCGATACGCTTACAATTTCAGAAATATTTTAAACACGGGCGTTCCCACCATGTTCAGCTCGGATGCGCCGGTGGCGGACCCCAATCCATTTTCCGGCATCTATTCGGCGGTCACCCGGATGCGCATGAACCACACGCCCGACAACGGCTGGTATCCGGACCAGTGTCTGACCGTGGATCAGGCGGTTCAGGGATATACGTCCACCCCGGCAGCGGCATCGGGCATGGGGAACCTGGCCGGCAGTTTGAGTGTGGGCAAACGGGCTGACCTCATTGTAACGGACCGCAATATCTTCACCGTCGATCCCAAAGAAATCCCGGCCACCCGGGTGATGCTGACCCTGTTCAATGGAAAGATCGTGTATGAAAAACACTGACCTGTTTTTTCTGGAAACCATTTTCACCCGGTCTGCTGACGGTCTGCTGATCTGTGACGGCCGGGGCCGGATATTGAAAATGAACCGGGCCGCAGAACGCCTCAATGGCATCCGGGCGGACCAGGTGCTGGGAAAAGATGTGAAAACCCTTGTGAAAGAAGGACAGATCAACCGGTCCGCCACCCAGGAAGTGCTGGAAACACGGCGTCAGGTCAGCCTGATCCAGACCACGCCCCGGGCCGGATACTCTCTTCTGGTGACCGGCACCCCGGTGTTCGATGACGCCGGAAACATCGCCTATGTGGTGGTGAACGAACGGGATATTTCCCTGATCCATGACATGAAACAAAAACTGGCCCAGGTGCGCCAGGAATCAGAAAAGATGCGGGATGAACTTACCGAACTCACCCTGCGGGAACTGTCTGACAATGATGTGGTGGCCCAGAGCCCCTGCATGAAACAGACCATGCACCTGGGGTTGAAGCTGGCGCGGATCGGGGCGTCCAATGTTCTGTTGTATGGAGAATCCGGTACCGGCAAAGGACTGCTGGCCAAGTTTATTCACAAACACAGCCAGCGGGCGGATAAACCGTTTATCCAGATCAACTGCGCGGCCCTGCCGGAAAACCTGCTGGAAGCCGAACTGTTCGGATATGAAAAAGGCGCGTTCACCGGGGCCAGTGAAACCGGCAAAGCCGGCCTGTTTGAACTGGCATCCGGGGGGACCCTGTTTCTGGATGAAATCGGAGAACTGTCTCCCGGGGTCCAGGCCAAACTGCTCAAATATCTGGATGACCAGGAAATCATGCCTCTGGGGGGTACCCGGTCGAAAAAAATCGACTGTGCGATTCTGGCGGCCACCAACCAGGATCTGGCGGAACTGACCCGTAAAAAACGGTTCCGTCTGGATCTGTTTCACCGGCTCAACACCTTTACTCTGTCCATCCCCCCGTTGCGGGAGCGACCCGAAGACATTCTTGAGCTGGCCCGGATCTGTCTGAAACGGTACAACAAGAAATACCGCCGCAGGGCCCATATCGGATACCGGTCCATGCACGCATTGAAAACCTATTCTTTTCCAGGCAATGTCCGGGAGTTGATCAATATCATCAAACAGGCGGTGGCTATGTGTGACCGGCGCCAGCTGGATGATTACCTGATCCGGTTGACCGAGACCCCGGCCGTCTCCACTGCCTGTGAACCCTTCAAGAATACCGATGCCGGAACCGGACTGGTACAAACCCTTGAAGCCGTGGAGCATGATATGCTCAGGCAGGCGGCCGACCAATGCCGGACCACCCGCCAGGCCGCAGAATTTCTGGGTATCAGCCAGCCCACGGTGGTCAGGAAATTCAAAAAATACGGCGTGCGTTTCCGGAAAGGATAAAAAGATTCACTATTGAATCAAAGACCGGTCTGTTCTCCTTCCATGGCTTGACAAAAAGGGTTATTTTTGATTAGATTCATATTTGAATCATAAAATATAATCATAAAATTCAAATATCTGAGATAAAAACATTGATTCACAAACGAATCATTTTAAACTCAACCCGGTGAGAATCCGGTCACGTTTTCATTAATATCAATATATATCGGTAGGTTATAAATATAATTTTTCGACTGGTACATTTTTTGTATAAATCTAGGCAAATACGCACAAACAGGACAACCCTCTCATGCATACCAAACAAAGGTGTTGATTTATGAAGGAAAAACCGTGGAAACCCTGGTTGCTGCTGTCACCCTCCCTGACAGCCGTATTTTTACTGCTGGTCGTACCGGTTTGTTTCGTGGTGGTGTACAGTTTCTGGCTCAGAGCCCCTTCCGGCATGGATATTCCGGCATTTCAGTTTGGCAATTATGCCAAATTTTTTGCGGATTCCTTTTATCCCGTCATCCTGCTCAATACCATCCGGGTCGCCCTTGAAACCGTTTTTATCTGCCTGATCATGGGCTATATCCCGGCCTATTTTTTTTACCGCACCGAATCCCGGTTAAAACCGTTTCTCATGATTCTGGTCATGCTGCCCTTCTGGATCAGTTTTATCATCCGCACCTTGAGCTGGATCAATATCCTGGGAGATTCCGGTCTGATCAATCACCTGCTGTTGAAATACGGCATGATTACCACCCCCCTTCCCATGCTGTACAATGAAGGGGCCGTGATCATGGGGTTGATTCAATATCTGCTGCCGTTCATGATTTTAAATATCTATGTGAGCCTGGACGGTATTGACAAAAGTCTGGCAGAGGCAGCCAAAAGCCTGGGCTGCACGGAGTGGCAGGCGTTCCGGGAGGTTACCCTGCCCCTGAGTATGCCCGGGGTGAGTGCCGGGTGTCTTCTGGTATTCGTGCTCACCTGCGGCACCTATCTGCCGCCCATGATTCTGGGGGGTCCGGGCAATGAAATGATTGCCAACCTGATTTTCAAGCGGGTCATCGGCACCCTGGACTGGCCTTTCGGATCGGCGATTTCCGTCATTCTCCTGATGCTGCTGGTCATCATCGTCTATGCGTATAACCGGTACATGGGCATTAACCAGATATTCAAATCCTTGAGCAAAGGGTAAGGGGAAAAGATATGAAAAACCTGATTTCCGGCTGGACCCTGATCAAGCTTTATACCATTCTGGTGTATGCCTGGATGTTCGCCCCCATCGTGGCGGTGGTGATCCTGGCGTTCAACCCCCAGCAGTTCGGCACATTTCCTTTGGAAGGATTCAGCTTTAAATGGTTTGTCAAGCTTTCCCAGAATTCCACCATCCTGGATGCATTTAAGAATTCTCTGGTGCTGGGATCGTTGACCGCCATATTTTCCACCGCCATCGGCGTGCCCGCGGCCCTGGCCTTCATCCGGTATGATTTCAAGGGCAAGGATTTTATAAACACCATGCTCATTGCGCCCATCATGATCCCGGAAGTGATCCTGGGTGTGGCCCTGCTGCTGTTCATCCGGTGGCTGCAGCAGCCCAAAAGTTTTGCACTACTGCTCATCGGCCATGTGGTGTTGACCCTGCCCTATGTGCTGCTCATTGTCCAGGCCCGGCTGGTGGGGATCAAGCGCGAGTATGAAGAAGCGGCCCTGTCTTTGGGTGCCAGCCCGTTTCAGACGTTCAAAGAGATCACGTTTCCGCTGCTGGCACCGGCCATTTTTGCGGGTATGCTGTTCGCCTTTACCATTTCCTTTGATGATGTCACCGCCACGTTGTTCTGGGCAACGGCCCAGAACCAGACCGTGCCGGTCCAGATTTTCAGTATGCTACGAACGTCCATCAGTCCGGAAATCAACGCTTTGGGAGCGGTCATGATCGTGTTGACCATTTCCATTCCCCTTGCGGCAGGGTATGTGGCCCGGCGGTTTGCCAGGGGAAACACACCCTGAAATAGATTTGGCAGCACCTGACACTGGTCAGTGTGTGCCAGGTATTTTAACTTGAGAGACAAAGGAGACGATCATGGAAAAAGACTTGAAGAATCGGCTGGATGATGTGTATCAAAACTATCTGGAAGGAAACATCACCCGGCGGGATTTTGTCAAATTCGCCGGCATT